>CBDUZK010000047.1:0-13447 GCA_965371675.1 uncultured bacterium
GGCTTTCTGTCCGTTTGACCAACAGGAAGCCAATGGTCGCTTTTTCAACAGCCCCTGGATAGCCGTTATTCTGACCGCCAGGATGGTCACTCGGTGGGCGGCCCCGGGGGTTACCCGGAGGTGCAGGAGGGGGTAAATTCAGAATCCGGGTAACGAATGACAGGTGAATGACTTAGCGAGGCAACGCGGTTGCACTCTGTGATAACATATGTTATCATGAGGTCCGAGGAAATTCCGACATGAAACACGTACTTACGACGTTTCGTTTCCCGGTCGAATCATTGGAAGACCGCGAATTCTGAATGACGAACCAAGGGATTCTAGATTCTAGATTTGAGATTTCAGATTATCGGAACTGCGAATTCCGAATGACAAGCCGGGAGTTTGAGATTGTGGATTGGTGATTGCAGAACATGCCGCTGACCGCCGCATGGGGAAAGAAGCGCCGGTCTTGCTGTCGCACTCCAGATACGGAATGACGGCCCGGACCGAAAGACCGTTCCGCCGTTGAACCGCGGGCGAAGCCGGGTATGATGAGCCGTGAGTACAGGACATCACCAGCCGTGAGTTCCACCCGCCGGAGCGAGGACCGGTTGATTGCGTTGATTCGGAGCACGGTCGGGCAACGCGGCCGGGCCCGGGTCGGCATCGGCGACGACGCCTGCGTGCTCAAGGGCGGCACGGTCATCACCACCGACGCGTACGAGCAGGGCGTGCATTTCGATACCGCGTACATGACCCTGGGCCAGGTCGGGGAGCGCTGTGCCTGCGCCGCGCTGTCGGACGTGGTCGCGATGGGCGCGGAGCCGGAGGCGGTGCTGGTCGCCTTGACCCTGCCCCGCGCGCTGACCGACCGGCAGGTCCGGTCCCTGTACCGCGGCATCGACCGGGTCTGCGCCCGGCTCGGGTGCGAAGTGGTCGGCGGCGACATCGTCGTTTCGCGCAGGCTGGCACTCACGATTACCGCGACCGGGCGCGCCCGCCGGCCCAGGCTGCGGTCCGGGGCCCGTGCCGGCGACCGGGTGTACGTCACCGGTCAGCTCGGCTCGGCCGAGGCCGGACGCCTCGCGCTCAAGCACGGCTTCGGCCGTCGCCGTTTTCCCCGGGCGACCAGGCGCCACCTGCTGCCCCTGCCCCGCATCGAAGTCGCCCGTCAACTTGGGCCGCACATCCGCGCGCTGATTGACACGTCCGACGGGCTTGGGACCGACGCCCGGCACGTCGCCGACGCCAGCCAGGTGAAGCTCGTGCTCGACCCCGCGGCCCTGCCCCGGCTGCCGGAAACCGAGCGCCTGTGCGACCGGCTCGGCATCGACTTGACGCGGTTCCTGCTCGAGTCCGGTGAGGATTACGAACTCCTGTTTACCGCCCGCCACCCAATTCCGGCCCGCGTCGAGGACACCCTGATTGCCTGCATCGGCCGGGTCGAACCCGGAGCCGGGGTCTGGATTGACCACGCCGGCAAGCCTTGCCGAATGCGGGTTCGCGGCTTTGACCACCTTGCATGAACCCGGGAAAACCTGTTGATAGAATGTGGATAACTATGTGGGCAGGACCAGGGTCACGCCCGGCGGCAATGCGTCAGCCTGCAGCATTGCCCCTGTTCCTAATGATATTCATGTCACCCCCATGCCCAGGTAACCGACCTTTGGTCGGACACTTGCCGAATCAACGGGATATGAAGATTACGACTTGACAACACGACTGGTTGTGGGTATAACAAGCACCGATACCATATGAAGTGTCCATACTGCGGATCTGATGACGACCGGGTGCTGGATTCGAGGCTGGCCCAGGCCGGCGAGGCCGTGCGCCGGCGCCGGGAGTGCGCCGTATGCCACAAACGTTTCACGACCTACGAGTACGTCGAGCGGACCGCGCTGATGGTCGAGAAACGCGATGGCCGCCACGAGCCGTACAGCCGTCAGAAACTCCTCAACGGCGTCCTGCTGGCGTTACGCAAGCGCCCGGTAAGCCGGGCCGAAGCCGAGCGGTTTGTCGACTCGGTCGAGGCCGGCATGGCCGAGGAGTACCGTCTTGAAATCACTTCCCGCGAGCTTGGAGAAATCGTACTGGAGAAGCTCCGGGCCCTCGACCCGGTCGCCTACGTCCGGTTCGCTTCAGTCTATCGTAAGTTTGAGAATGCAGAGCAGTTTGTATCGGAGCTCCATAACATCAGGAAAGGGGGGAGCCGTGTCCGTTCCGGGACATAAGACTCACACCGACAGCGCCAAGACCACAAATGACGCCGGGCCCGCCGGCCCGACGCAGCCGCAGTTGACCCACGTGAAGAAACGGAACGGCAAGGTCGTCCCGTTCGACGGCAACCGGATTGCCGAGGCGATTTTCCTCGCCGCCCGGTCGGTCGGAATCGAAAACCGCAGTCTCGCGACCCGCCTGGCGAACCAGGTCGTACACCAGCTCGGCAAGGACAAGGCCGGGCAGACGCCGACGGTCGAGGACGTTCAGGACCTGGTCGAGAACACGCTGATATCGAACAACCAGGCCCGGATTGCCAAATCCTACATCCTCTACCGCGAGCGCCGCAGCCGGGCCCGGATCAAGCGGATGATCTCCGAAGACGAGGAATCCACCCAGTACGCCCTCTTCGTTCAGACCACCGACGAGGAAGTGCTCAAGTGGGACCGCGGCCGCATCGTCAAGGCCCTGGTCCGGGAAACGCACCTGCCACCGGAAGTGGCGGACAAGATCGCCGAGGAAGTCGAATCGGTGATCCTGACGTCGAGCGTCAAGCACATCACCACCAACCTCGTGCGCGAACTCGTCAACTCCAAGCTGATCGAGCACGGCTACGAAGAGCAGCGCAAGCGTCACGTCCGCCTCGGCGTACCGCTCTACGACGTGGAGCGGATTCTCCTGTTCCCGAACAAGGAGAACGCCAACATCCCGCACAACCCCGAGGCGACCAACATGACCCTGGCTGAGTGGACCCTGAAGCAGTACGCCCTCACGTCGGTGTTCGACCCGGACGTGGCCGAGGCCCACACCGCCGGTGACATCCACCTGCACGACCTCGGGTTCATCAATCGCCCCTACTGCTCCGGCCAGTCGCTCGAATACGTGAAGAAGTTCGGACTCAACCTGCCCAACGCCCTGTCCACCGCCAAACCGGCGCGCCATCCCGAGACCCTGATCGCCCAGATGGTTAAGTTCTCGGCCGCGCTCCAGGGCCACTTCGCCGGCGCAATCGGCTGGGACGCCATCAACCTGTTCATGGCGCCGTTCACCGAAGGCATGAGCGACAAGGACCTCCACCAGCTCGCCCAGGTGCTGATCTACGAGTATTCACAGCAGAACGTGGCGCGCGGCGGACAGGCGATCTTCTCGGACATCAACCTGTACTGGGAAGTCCCGAAGCACTTCCAGAACGTCGATGCGATCGGGCCGGGCGGCACCTACACCGGCAAGAAATACGGGGAGTACCTGCGCGAGGCCCAGCGCTTCGTGTGGGCGATGTTCGACATCTACAAGGAAGGTGACGGCGCGGGCCGACCTTTCTTCTTCCCCAAGCCGCTGGTGCACATGACCGAGACCTTCTTCAAGACACCCGGCTGGGAGGATTTCCTCAACCACATCTCCGACGTCGCCGCCGACAAAGGCAACACCTACTTCGTCTTCGACCGGGGCGAGACCGCCAAGATCAGCGAGTGCTGCCGGCTGAGCTTCAAGCTCGACGCGTCGGACCTCAACGACGCCGCAACCCCGTGGAAGATGCGCTACAGCGCGTGGCAGAACGTCACCCTCAACCTGCCCCGGATCGCGTACCGGGCGAACCGCGACGACAGCACCCTGTTCGCAGAAACCCGCAAGTACCTCGAACTCGCGGTCAAGGCCCACATCCAGAAGAAGGAGTTCATCGTACGGCTGCTCGCCCTGAAGCAGGACGGCCCGCTCGCCCTGCTGACCATGGACCTCGACGGCGAGGAGTACCTGCGCCGGCACCGGGCCACATTCCTGATCGGCGTGCTGGGGCTCAATGAAATGGCCCAGTACCACACCGGCAAGCAGATGCACGAATCCGAAGACGCCTTCAAGCTCGGGCTCAAGCTGATTGCGTTCCTCCACCTCGAATGCCACCGCCTGTCCCGCGAACACGACATGCACTTCGTCCTCGAACAGACCCCGGCCGAATCAACCGCCTACCGCATGGCCAAGCTCGATCTCAACAACTACAACGACCAGGCCCAGCAGGTCGTCAAGGGCAGTATCGAAGACGATTCCGCCTACTACACCAACTCCACCTATCTCAACGTGTCGGAACACGTGGACCCGATTGACCGGGTCTACCGCGAAGGCAAGTTCCACGACATGATCGAAGCCGGGGCCCTGACCCACGTGTGGCTGGCCGACGCCCGCCCGCCGAAGGAGTCGATTGCCGCGTTCGTACGCAAGACCCACTACAACACGCGCAACGCGCAGATCGCCTTCTCGCCCGAGTTCACCGCCTGCAACTGCGGCAAGACGACCCGCGGGCTGGTGGAAGTGTGCCCGTACTGCGGCTCGTCCGACGTCGATTTCATCACGCGCGTAACCGGCTACTTCTCCAAGGTATCGAGTTGGAACGCCGGCAAGCGAGCCGAGTTGCTCGACCGCTACAAGGACGGCATCGGAAGGATGGGCCAACCCGCGGCGTGAGAATCCGGGTCTCGGTTCGACCCAACTGCCGGACTGAAGAGATAGAGGAGCGGCCCGACAGGCCGCTCCTCGTCAAAGTCAAGGCTCCTGCCCGGGAGGGCAAAGCCAACGCCGCGGTCATCCACGCCGTCGCCCGTCACTTCGGGGTTCCCCGGACCACAGTCACAATCGTCGCGGGCCACAAGGGTCGTACCAAAACCCTGGAAATACGCGGCCTTCGGGCCGGAAACTAGAACCCGCTCAGGTCCGGGAACCGGGATAGAACCACAAAGTCACAAAGACACGACGGCGAAAGGCCGGGAGCTACATAACTCCGCGCCGCCCCCTCATTTTGCATCTTGCAGGTTGATATTTGCACTTTGACTTCTGCCGGCTTTGTGCTCTTGGTGCCTTTGTGTTGAAATTCCTGTGTCGGTTCCCGGCTCAGGCGTAATCAACCAACAGACGGAAGTCAGCCGGCTGAATCTGGTAGTCGGTCTTGACGTCGATTGCCAGTTTGTAGCGCCGGGCGAACTCGACCAGCCGGTCGTACCGGTCCGCGGTCAGGTGATCGGTCATCCACGGCGAGGCCACGACCCGGATCCGCTTGCCCGAGATTTTCGGCAGCTTCGCCAGGATTGCCCGTTCGATCTTCATCGCCACCTCGGCCCGGGACCGGACCCGGCCGGTTCCCTTGCAGGTCGGACACACCTCACTCATCGCATACATCATGCCCGGCCGCGTCCGCTCCCGCGTCATTTCGAGCAGACCGAACCGGCTCATCCGTGAGTAGTCGGCCTTGGCGCGGTCGTTGGTCAGGTGCATCCTCAGTTCCGCGACGACCTGCTCCGTGTTCTTCTGATCCTCCATGTCGATGAAGTCGATGACGATCAGCCCGGCGAGATCGCGCAGCCGGATCTGGCGGGCAATCTCGGCGGTCGCCTCCATGTTCGTGGAGAAAATCAGCCGCTCCGGGTCGTCCTCCTTCGAGGACCGCCCGGTGTTCACGTCGATTGCCACCATCGCCTCGGTCTGGTCGATGGTGATGAACCCGCCCGACTTGATCCACAATCGTTTCTGGAACACACGGTCGAGCTCCGCCTCGATCCCGGTCTGCTCCAGCAGCGGCACCTGGCCCCGGTACAGCTCAATCTTGCGCCGCAGCCTCGGCGCCACCTGGCCGAGGTATGCCTGGATTTCCTCGTACCGCTCCGGGAGGTCAAGCACCACCTTCTCGACGTTGTCGTCGAGCAGGTCGCGCACCAGTTTGATCCCGATTGCCGGCTCGTCGTACACGATTGCAGGCGACTTGGCCGCCTCGGCCCGGTCGCGAAGTGTCTCCCAGGTATGTTCCAGGCGTTTGTACTCGTCGCGCAGGTACTCGATCTTCGCGTCCTCGGCCATGGTCCGGATAATCAGGCCGGCGTGCCTGGACTTGAACTTGCGCGCCGCGCTCCGCAGCCGGCTGCGCTCGCGCCGGTCCCGGATGCGTCGCGACACCCCGATCCGCTCCGCGTTCGGGAAATACACCAGGTGGCGACCCGGCAGCGACACGTAGGAGGTCAGCCGCGCGCCCTTCTGGGCGAACGGGTCCTTGACCACCTGCACCAGGATGTCCTCGCCCTCGTCGAGCGTGATTGTGCGGGGCCCGGCCTTGCCGGGCTTGCCCCCGTTGTCATCGTCGTCGTCGAGCGCGTCGAACTCCGGTATCTCGACCATCGGCAGGAACCCGTTCTTACGCAGCCCGACGTTCACAAACGCCCCGCGCAGCCCTTTAACCACGTTTTCGACCCGGCCTTTGTACACCCGGCCGACCAGGTTCCGGCTCTCCTCACTCTCAACGTAGAACTGGACCAGTTGACCATCCTCAAGGATGCCGACCCTGGTCTCCCATTCGTTGGCGCTGATTACTATCCGCTTCTTCGCCTTCATCTAATCCTCCAGTGGTGTTTTCACAACACCACCAATTTCAATCAGGCAGTCCAGGCGTTCTATGTCCAGTGCCCGGACCGCCGGTTCTTCAATTCCCGTCAGGCGCGCCAGGGCGGCAAACAACTTCACCCCGGGCGCAATTGTCAGATCCATCTCGAACGACCGCTCCCCGGTGGCCCGTATTGCCCGGACCCCGGGCACACCCGGCGCCGCCTCGGCCGGCACGGTCGAACCCGGAGGCAAACCGACATGGTATCGCCCCAGGTTGATTTCCTTCCCCAACGTCGACCGCGCGCGCACGATGCCCCGGGCCGCGGTCAGTCGCAACCCGCGCGGCATGAACGGCCCCAGGTCGCGGATGATATTACCCGAATACCCGTACGACAGGAAGACGTCGAGATACTCCCCGTCCGACATCACCCCAACCGGCAGCGGCGGGCCGAACGACAGCATCGGCTTCGGCGAGTACCCGCGCGTATAGGCCACCGGCAGTTCGCTCCGCCGCAGGGCCCGGTACAGGGCCCGCACCCGGTCCAGGTGCCCCGCGTACCGGAACGCCCCGGTAACCGAATGCTTCAGGCGGACCCGCACATTCGGCCCGGCGGCAACCGGCGCGACCGGCGACCGCCTGCGGTAGGCCCGCTCGACCGGGTCGGTCCGGCGGGGTCTCGGCGGCGGCTCGTTGTCCGGGCACACCCCGCAGCCGGTGCACGTCCCTTCGGCGCAATCCCCGGTCGTCTCGCCCCGCTGCGCCCGCTCGTGCTCGGCCAGCAGGAACTGCTTGTCCACGCCGACGTCAATGAAATCCCACGGCAGCGGCTCGGAGACCGGCCGGGCCCGGTTGTACTCCTCCGGGTCCACACCCTCCGCGTCCAGCGCCGCCTGCCACCGCGCGAAGTCGAAATGCTCGCTCCACTCCTGGAACAGTCCGCCCGCGCGATACACCCGCTCGATTACCGGCCCCAGCCGCTCGTCCCCGCGCGCGAGGAACGCCTGCACGAACGAGTTCTCCGGCTCCTCCCACTTCGCCTTCAGGTTCCGCCGGGTCAACCGCGACTTGACGAGCCGGATCTTGTGCCGCACCTCCTCCATGCCCGCGAACCCGGCCCACTGCAGCGGCGTGTGCGGCTTCGGCACGAACGGGCTCAGGCTGTATCGCACCGACCGCGACCGGCACAGCCGCCCGACCTCGCCCACGAACCGCACGATTTCATCCAGGTCCGCGTCGGTCTCGGTCGGCAATCCGACCATGAAGTAGAGTTTCACACCGTTCCAGCCCGCATCAAGCGCGGTCCGGATTGCCTCCAGGGTTCGCAGCTCGGAAATGTCCTTGTTCACCAGCGCCTTCAGCCGGGCCGAAGCGGTCTCCGGCGCGAACGTCAACCCGGTCTTCTTCACCGCCTTCAGGTCGAACGCCAGCTCCGGCGTGAAGTCCTCGCCCCGGGTCGACGGCAGCGACAGCGCCACCCGTTTGTCCCGGAACTGCGCGTTCAACCGCTGTACCAGGTTCAGCAGGTCCGGATAGTCCAGGGCCGAGAGCGACAGCAGCGAAATCTCCTCCCACCCGGTCGCCCGGATTCCCCGCTCCGCAATCCGCAGGATGTCCTCCACCGGCCGGAACCGCGCCGGCCGATTGCACATCCCGGCCTGGCAGAACCGGCAGCCCCGCGTACACCCGCGCGCAATCTCAATCGTCAACCGGTCGTGCGTCACCGCACAGACCGGCACCAGCGGCGGCGCCGGGAAGGCCTCCTCGGTCAGCGCGTCGACAAACCGCCGCTTCACCGAACCCGACTCCCGGCTGCTGTACCCGGGCACGAACACGCCGCCGATCCGGGCGATTGCGGACAACAGGTCCTCCCGGTGCCGGCGGTCCCACGCCGCGACCGCAGCGGAGATGTCCCGCACCACGTCCTCGCCGTCCCCGACCACGAATGCGTCAATGAAACTGCACAACGGCAACGGGTTCACCGTGCACGGCCCGCCCGCGACAACCAGCGGACAACCCGCCTCTCGGTCCTCCCGGCGCAACGGAATCCCGGCCAGCTCCAACACGTACAGCACGTTCGTGTAGCACCCCTCGCTCTGCAGCGACAACCCGAACACGTCGAACTCCGACACCGGACGCCCGGACTCAAGCCCGAACAACGGCTCACCCCGTTTCCGCAGCATCGCGCCGAAATCCGGCCACGGCGCGAAACACCGGTCGCACAACGCGCCCTCAACCCGGTTGATAATGGAATACAGTACCCGCAGCCCGTAGTTCGACATGCCGAGTTCATACACCTCCGGCATGCCCAATACCCACTTCACGCAGGCATCGCCACCCTCGCGACGCAGGGCGTTATACTCGCCGTTGGTGTAGCGGATTGGTCTGGATACGAGGGGTAGAACCTCGCTTAGACGATCATAAATCACGAACGCGGTATGCTAGCGGGCAACCCGCACAAGTCAAGCGCGGTCGCGGAAGCCGACATGGGAATCTCGACACCGGGACACCGGGATTGCAGCGTCGCAATACGCCCTACGCGAGACGCACAACGCCGGAAGCATGAAGCGTCAAGCGTGAAGCCTGGTGCGTTGACTCTCCAGCTCCTTTACCAGGTGCAGTTCGTTGTCGTGGCCGGTAACGCCCCTGCCGTCCGGGACGTACCCGAGCGCAGGGTACATCCGGTTCGCGGCCGCGTACTCGGGCGACTGCCCGACCGAAATGCCGACAACTTCCCGGTCCTCGCCCGCCGCAATCCGCTCGCATTCGTACACCAGCGCGGTGCCGACCCCCTGCCGCTGGTATTCGTTGATGACGTTCAGGTCCACAATCTCCGCAATCCCCTGCCGGTGAAACGGATGATGGGTTGAGTCCCGGGTGTACACGACGTACCCGGCGACGCGGCCACGATGCCACGCGAGCAACACAACCCGCTCGCCCCGCCCCTGCTTCACAAGGTACTCTTCGTACTGGGTTCGCCGCTTGTTCCACCGGGCGAAGGTTCGCATGATTGCATCAACATCACCGGCTTCCATCTCCCTGATCTGGATGCCGAGCGCCTTGATCTCGACCCGCTTGATGAACCCGGTCTTCGCGTCGCAATAAGCCTGCCGAGCCCGGCCGTGCCGCCCGGCCAGCGCCAGTTTCAACCGCGCGTACTCGTCACCGGTCGCGGGATGCGCGCGCAGGTAGTCGCGGAACCGGATGTGCCGGTCCCAGAACCGGGCGCCGTGTTCAACCAGGTGCAGGTGCACGTCATGGGGCCGCTCGCCCTTGCCGACACAGAAGTACCAGCCCGGGTGCTCATCGCACGGCGTGACGTCGGTGAACCCGGCTCCCGCGAGCGCGGGCAGGCACGCTTCCGCGGCCTCCCGGTCCGCGACGCCGGCCATCATGTCCACAACCGGCTTGGCCGCGAGGCCCGGCACCGCGGTGCTGCCCATGTGCTCGATTCCCAGCACCCGGTCCCCGAGCACGCCGACTACCAACTGCCTTTCCGCCTCATACCGAGCCGGCCATCCGGGGTCATAGCCAACAACCACGACCGGCTTCACTCCTACCGCTCTGGTCATTTCCTCAATTTGCACTCTGTCTTCTTCACTCTGCAATTCGCCTTCCGCCTTCTCATTCCTCTTCTCTCTTTCCTCTTTCCTCACTCCTCACTCCTCACTCCTCGGCCATCCGCCGCACAACCAGCAACGTGTTCCCGGTGCCGGAAAACCAGTGGAAGGCAATCGGACTCGGCAACTGCATACTCCCATTATGCTGCGCCACGACGCCGTGTAAACCTCGCTTGACATCCGCCCCGCTGGCCGGAACATCTGCCGGCGCAATCGTAAACACAGGAGAAGCCATGTTGTATCGCATCATCATTGTCCTGACTCTTCCGTTCCTGCTGCTCGCGCACGCAGGCGAGTGCGCCAGTTGTGGCGGGTGCAGTGGCAGGCTGGACCCGACCCTCGGGGAAGAAACGCTCCTGGCCGAACCCGAACACTGCCACTGGCTCGAGGTTACGAGCGTGGTCGAAGGCGGCGCGGCCGAAGCCCTGGACGTCAAGCCGGGCGACGTCATCGTCAGCTACAACGGCAGCACGGTCGGCTGTCTCGACGACCTGCTCCGGGTCAAGAGCAAGGTCAAAACCGACAGTATCGAACTCGTGCTCCGGCGCGGCGAGGAGGAACTCACCATGAACTTCCCGGCAGGACAACTCGGTGTCTACCTGCATGAATGGCGCAACGACATCAAACCCGACCCGGACGCGGTCATCATTGACGGAATCCCGCCCCTGACCTGGAGTTCGGGCAAGACCGGCACGTTCATGGCCGCGCTCGAGGCCGTGGTCGCACAGGCGGGCGGGAATGCGGACTACGTGTTCCTGTCCGGGGTATCCGGCGCCGCGTTCCGCACTCACTTCCACAGGGACTGGTGCCCGAGTTCCCCGGACCCGGCCTGCGGGTACGAGGCGACAAAGCCGGCCTTGGCCGCGTGTGGGTACGAAGCGACCGCGCACTGCGTCTCCACCGACGGCAAGAACAAACCCGGAATACTGGCGGCATTCATGGCGTCCGTTGATTCCGGGATCCCGGTCCTCGCCGGGGACCTGATTGAGTTGCCGGAGTGGGGCATCATCACCGGGTACCAGAAGCAGGGCGAGGAGCTGTTCTGCCGCACGTTCTTCGACAAGCGCAAGGGGTACGAACTGGCGCAGAAGTTCCCGTTCGTGTCCCTTGTTCTGACGAAAACCGGCACGGTCCCCGAGCCGATGCACGGCTACTTCATGTCGTTCGGCATCGTGGCGGAGAACCTGTCTGAGAAGCAGTACGACGCGTACTACTCCGGGCTCGCCGCGTTCGACTACTGGACCGAGCAGTTGCGCACCGCCGACTTCGCGGCCATGGACAGCATGGCGCTCTCGACCGCGGTCCAGACCAACTACTGGACCTTCAACCGGCTGGTCGAAGACCGCAAGACCGGCGTCGAATACCTGGATCGGGTCGCCGAAGCCCTGCCCCATCTCAAGCCGAGCCTGGACGAACTGACGAACCTCTACAACGAGGAAATCGAAACCCTCGGCCCGGTCCTCGAGCAACTCCCCTGCCCCGGGACCTGCACGAAGGCGGAACAGTGGACTCAGGAACTCAAGGACCTGCAGATTGAAGCCCTGGCCAAAGCCCGCGCAATCGAGGAAAAGGCCCTGCCCACCTGGCAGCAACTGGCTGCAACCGAATAGGCAACAACCGGGCACTGGACATCACGACCTGACGATGTAGCATCATCCGGTCGGTCCATCATGATGAAGTACTTGGTCATGGCTTTGCTGCTGGTCGTGTGCAGCACCCTCCCGGCCCAGGAGAGCGCACGCTACCTCATCTATCACCACACCTTCACCGAGTCCTCGGTTTCCGACCCGTTCGAGGTCGACAACGCGCTGGCGTACGACTTGCGCAGCCCGAGCATCGCGGTCACGCCCGGCGACATTGTCCACGTGGCCTGGAACCGCGGCGAGCGCATCATGTACCGGGAACATCGGGACGGGCTGTGGTCAGACATCTACCCGATTTCGACCACGTATCCCTTGATAACCGAACCGGCCGAGAACCCGGCCCTGGAAGCCTACGGCGAACACATCTACTGCGTCTGGCGCGGGCCGAACGAGCAGGGTCAGTTCCCGGCCGACGTCTGGCAGCGCAGGCGGTGGATCTGGAACCCGCCTGATATCTGGTCGACGCCCGAGTACCTAGGCCTGGCTCCGGGTCGGGAATCGGAACGGCCACCGGCGGTCACTGACCCGGTTCTGCTCCCTTGCGCGCTGCCGGCGGCCCGGACGCAGAGCCGGTTGACCCCGCCCCTGCCCGATACGCAATTACGAATGAAACGGACCGCGCTGCTTCCAGCCGGGCCGGGTACGACCGCCCATTCCCGAATCATCTGCTGCGACAGCGACCAGGACGGTCTTCAAGAGGTTATCTTCTACACTGGGAGTCTTAGGCCCGGAGACCCGATGCGCTGGGAGGTCTGGGAGTATCGGCCGGTGAATCGGTACGAGCTGGTCTATGCCGACACCGGGGCGTATCCGTACCCGCCCGGCATTACCACCGGCAATCTACGGATTTCCGACTGCGGGGACCTTGACGCCGACAGCCTGTTTGACCTGACCGGGCTGAACGTTGACTATCAGGGACCGGGTTCGACCTACAGCATCACCCCGATGCACGAGAGCCCGACTCGATACCAGCACCCGGAATCCCTGGTATGGTCAACCAGGTACGCCACCAACACAACGGACTCTCCACTTGCCCGGTACACCGGCGACCTGGACGCCGACACCCGGGAGGAAATACTGTCCCCTTGCGCGGTGGGCACGCTCATCTACGAGAACGTCGGGGACAACCGGAACGAGCTTGTCTGGCAGCGCGGTATTGACGGTGGCGTCTACGCTATCGAGGACTTTGACGGCGATGGCAGGAAGGGGTTCGTGACCGCGAACCTGAGCGGTGGCCGGGTTTCCCTCTTCGAGTGCGTCGGCGACAACCAGTACGAGCAGACCTACGGGGACACGGTCGGGCTGCCCAACGGCCACGACGTGTTCTCGGGCCGGGACTTTGACCCTGAGGGCAAGCCGAGGTTCTTCGTCCGGTTCTGGGCCGTGCCGCTGAACCGCTGGTATCTGTACCTGTGGGAGCCCCTGGGCAACAACCGATTCCTGCGGGTCCAGGTTGATGAGAAAACCCTGGTCGCCGGGGGCGCGGAAGGGAGGAGCGTCTGCGGGGACCTTGACGGAGACGGGTTTTCCGAGGTGGTCTGGGCCGTGCCGACCGGGTTATTTGTCTACAAGGCGACCGGCCACAACCAGTTCGAGCAGGTCTGGAACTGGTGGTGCGACCACGGCCC
>CBDUZK010000048.1:0-13294 GCA_965371675.1 uncultured bacterium
CAGGCCGGTATCGAGGGTCTGAACCGACTGCCGGTCGAGCTGGCCGGAGTCGGTGTGCATCCGATCCGGAGCGGGGTCGAGGCATCGCTGCCCGAGCCACTCGCGGTGGACGACAGCCTGGTCTGGTCCCTGGTCGGCAATGTGAACCGCGATTCAATCGAAGGCGCGCTGGCACGGCTCGTCGGCTTCAGGACCCGGTACTCGATGACCGATTCCTGTCAGGCGGCGATGGAGTGGGTGCGGAGCAGGTTCGAGGCGTACGGTTGCGACAGCACCTACCTGGATACGTTCCGCGCCGGTTGGGGACCGACTGCGGTGGGCGTGAAGCGTGGCACGGTCAACGAGCGCCAGGTGTTCGTTGTCTGCGGGCACGTCGACGCGACCTCCGAGGACCCGTACAACCACGCACCGGGGTCCGAGGACAACGGCTCGGGTGCAATCTGTGTGCTTGAACTCTGCCGGGCGATGAAGGACGTGAAGGTTGAGAAGACCATCTGGTTCATCGGGTTCTCGGGCGAGGAACAGGGACTGGTCGGCTCGGACACCTTCGCGCGCCGCGCGGCGGGCCGGGGCGACTCAATCAAGCTGGCCATCAACTTCGACATGGTGTCCTATGGCCGGGAGAACCTGGACACGATCGTGATATACGGCGCGACCGACGCGCCGCCATCTGTTGAATGGGTGGATTTCTTCCAGGCCCAGGCCGATACGTTTTCGTCCCTGAAGCACAAGCGGGACATCGAGAACATCCCGGCGAGGCGCTCGGACCATTACTCTTTCTGGAAGTACGGGTTTCCTTTCATCCGCGGCGGGTACTACGACCGGACGCCAGAGTATCACACGACCGGCGATACCGTCGGCCCGTTGTACTACCAGAACTGCGGCACGAACAACTTCCCGATGCTCACCGAGCTCGTCAAGGCGCTGGTTGCCTCGGTTGCGAAGATGGCGGGCGCGTACGTGCCTACCGGGGTGGAAGAACGGCCGGGCGAGCCGGTTCGTGTCCTCTCAGTTTCGCCCTCGGTCGGGAGAGGTCCGGTTGAAATCCGTCTCTCCCGTCCTCCCGACCGGCCGGTGAGGGTCGGGGTGTTCGACGCCGGTGGCAGGAGAGTGAGCGTTCTGGATTGGACTCGGAGTTCGTCGGTCACGTGGGACGGCCGCGACGACCGGGGACGGAGCCTGAGCGCCGGCATATACCTGTTCCGGTTCGTCTCGGATGGACAGCCACTGACCGCCCGAGCGGTCCTGACCGAATAGCACCAGGGTCGCGAGGTGAAAGAGCATTGTCGGATTCGGCCAGAGGAGCACATATGAACCTGCATATCCGTGAGGCCGTGCTTGGTCCGGACGATGAGGTCTGGGTCGATATCGGCAACCGGGCACGGGCCGAGGACCCGGAGTTCACATCCCAGACCGCGAGTGACTACCGGACGTGGCAGAAGGCGCCGTGGTTCAGCCCGGAGGGTCGGTTCATCGCGGAACTGGATGGGAAGCCGGTCGGCGCGGTGTCCGGCCACGTGGACAAGGAGCGAACGGAGAAGCAGGGATTCCTGAGGGGGCCGGAGGTGATTCCGGCAGCCCGACGCCGGGGTGTCGGTACGGCGCTTGCGTTACGGGCGTTCGAGAGCCTGAGGGCTCGGGGGATGGAAATGGTCCAAGGGCATGCGCAAGGCTGGAACGTGGCGGCCCAGGCGTTTGTCAAGAAGTTTGGATTCAAGCAGGTGCGGGTGTTCAGCACGATGGAAGCCGACCTTGCCACGATTCCGCACGGGGTCGGGGAGAGCGATACCGCCCGGCTGGAACTTACCGGCAGGACGGAGGAAGACGCACGGTTGCTGGTGGGGCTCGAGAACGACAGCTTCAAGGAGCATTTCAACCACCGGGACGGCACGGTCGCGGAAGCGATGTTCTGGTTCAACAACTTGAAGGAGCTGGAGATGGAAATCGACATCTGCATCGCCCGGGTCGAAGACAAGCCGGCGGGGTTCGTCATCTACGGCATCGACCACAAGGACAACCGACACCAGAAGAAGGAGCGCGGCTGGTTGTTCTCGCTTGGTGTGCTCAAGTCGTTCCGGGGACAGGGCCTCGCCAAGGCGCTGATGATTTACGGGATGCGCGAGTTGAAGGCGAAAGGAATGAAGCAGGCCGGGCTGGGCGTGGACGACACCAATGTGACCAGCGCGATGCGGCTCTACGAACGGTTGGGTTTCAAGACCATGCGGAAGCACCTGACCTACGAGCGGAGCCTGGCGTAAATGTCCGGATACACGAAAACCGACGTCGGAGTTTCAACACCAAGACACCAAGAGCACCAAGTAGTGAAGCGAAACCCGGGACTGCACCTTGCCTGGCTGGGACTGTCCCCTGGATTTCGCGCGCGGCATCGTCTCGACCGGGCCGCTGCCGTACGCTTCAGTACCATCCTGTGTGTGTTCGGGCTGCTCGGGGTTGGACAAGGACAGGTCATCGAAGGAGGCTTGCCTCTGGAGCACGATTCGGTCATCGCCCTGCCCGCTCCGCAACTCCGGGGGGAGTTGTCGGTCGAGGAGGCGCTCCACGCGCGGCGGTCGGTGCGCGAGTATGCGGACACGGCGTTGACCCTTGCCGAGGTATCCCAGGTGTTGTGGGCGGCATACGGCATCACCCGGCCGCTGCCGTCCGGTCCCGGTTTCATGCGCGGCGGTCTTCGGACCGCGCCGTCGGCCGGCGCGACTTACCCGCTCGAGTTGTACCTGGTTGCGGGTCTCGTCGAAGGCCTGGCACCGGGCGTCTACCGGTACGACTCGCGGCGACACGGGCTGCGGCCGGTTGCGGCCGGCGACGTCCGGGCGGACCTGGCCGGAGCGGCACTCGGGCAGAAGTTCATCAGCGCCGCGCCGGTGTCAATTGTCTACTCGGCGGTCTTTGCCCGGACGACCGGAAAGTACGGGGAGCGGGGGCGGGACCGCTACGTATGTATGGATGTCGGGCATTCGGCCGAGAACGTGTACCTGCAATGCGCGGCGCTCGGGCTCGGCACCTGTGCAATCGGCGCGTTCGACGACGCGGCGGTGAAGCGGGTGGTCGGGATGCCGAACCCGGAGGAGCCGTTGTACATCATGCCGGTCGGCAGACTGCCGGTCGGTGAGTAGACGACCGGGGGTGCGGGTTTGACCGGTTCCGGCCGGTTCCTATACTGATTCATGGCATGGAACGGACCGCTTGAGCGGCTGGACGAGAACCGGCTGCGGATTCCAAAGGAGTACAAGTCCGGGATGCGGGTGGACGGCATCATCTTTGCCGACGCCCGGTTGATTGGCGATATCAAGGCCGACCAGGCCCCGGAACAGGTGGCCAACGTCGCGACCCTGCCCGGGATTGTCGGCCAGTCGATGGCGATGCCGGACATCCACTGGGGCTACGGGTTTCCGATTGGCGGAGTGGCCGCGTTCGACGTCGCGAACGGCGTGGTGTCGCCGGGCGGGGTCGGGTACGATATCAACTGCGGGGTCAGGTTGCTGCGCACCGGGCTCGAACGCGCGGACCTGAAGCAGGACGTGTTGAAGACCCTGGTCGCGGCGATGTACAACAACGTACCGGCGGGCATCGGGTCGAAAGGCAGAATCAGGGTTTCCAGCCGGGAGGTCGAGCGAGTGCTGACCCGGGGCGCGCGCTGGGCGGTGAAGAACGGGTACGGCAGCGAGACCGACCTTGAGTTCACCGAGGAACGCGGTGAGATGGCGGGCGCGGACCTGGCCGGGATTTCGCCGCGAGCCCTGCAGCGCGGGATGCCTCAACTCGGGACACTCGGGGCCGGCAATCACTTCCTCGAAATCCAGGAAGTGGCCGAGGTGTTTGACGAGCAGGCGGCCGGCGAACTCGGCATCCACAAGGGACAGGTGACCGTGATGATTCACACCGGGTCGCGCGGGCTCGGATACCAGGTGTGCGATGATAACGTGAAGGCGCTGGGCGCGGTTTCGCGCAAGTACGGGATTGAACTGGTCGACCGGCAGTTGGCGTGCGCGCCGATCGACTCCCCGGAAGGGCGGCTCTACTTCGGCGCGATGGTGTGCGCGGCCAACTACGCATGGGCCAACCGGCAGTGCATCACGCACTGGGTGCGCGAGGCGTTCAGCCGGGTGCTGAAGCAGGGACCGGAGCGGCTCGGGATGACGCTGGTGTACGACGTGGCCCACAACATCGCCAAGTTCGAGGAACACAAGGTGAGAATGGCGAATGGGAAATGGCGAACGGCGAAGTTGTGCGTGCATCGCAAGGGCGCGACCCGTTCACTGGGCCCCGGGCATCCCGCGCTGCCGGGTCGATACCGGAAACTGGGACAGCCGGTGTTGATCCCCGGGGACATGGGCACCGCTTCCTGGTTGATGCTCGGGACCGAGGGAGCGGCGCGGGATACGTTTGCTTCATGTTGCCACGGCGCGGGCCGGGTGTGGTCGCGCAAGCGTGCAATCCGGGAGACGCGGAACCGGGACGTGGTGCAGGAGCTGGCCCGCAAGGGCATCGAAGTGATGGCGGCGAGTCGGCGCGTACTGTGCGAGGAAGTGCCGGACGCATATAAGGACGTGGATGCGGTTGTGGACGTGTGTCACCGGGCCGGGATCGCGCGCCGGGTGGCGCGGATGAGACCGCTCGGGGTGGTGAAAGGATGAGGGCAGGAGAAGACGGCAAATGACCAAGTTCCAATGACCAGAGCGCAGAGCAGGAAATGACCAAGTTTCAATGACCAGAGTGCCAAGTCAGGGAATGACCAAGGTCCAAGTTCCAATGACCAGGGGGAACGGGTTGAGCGGTCGAGGATTCAGGGACAAAGTGAGCGCGGCCCCGACGGGGCCGGGTGTGTACCTGCTGAAAGACCGGGCGGGCAAGGTCATCTACATCGGCAAGGCGCGGAACCTGCGGGCGCGGCTGCGCAGCTACGTCCAGCCAAAGGACGACCCGCGGCTGGGCGCGCTGGTCCGGAGCGCGCGCGACCTGGAGACGATTGTCACCCGGTCCGAGGTGGAAGCCCTGATTCTTGAAGAGAACCTGATAAAGATCAAGAAGCCGAGGTACAACGTCCGGCTGCGGGACGACAAGAAGTTCCCATACCTGAAGGTGACGGTGCAGGAGCCGGTGCCGCGGATCTTCGTGACCCGCAATCTCCGGCCGGACGGCGCACTCCTGTTCGGGCCGTACACTTCGGCTCGGGACGTTCGCCGGGCGCTGAAGGGTGTGAAGCGGATCTTCCGACTCCGGACCTGCCGTCGGCGACTGCCCGAGGACCGGCCGTCACGGCCGTGCCTGAACTTCGAGGTCGACCGGTGCAGCGGTCCGTGTCTTGACAAGGTGACGCCGGAAGCCTACCGGCAGCAGGTGCGGGACGTGGTCGACTTCCTGTCCGGTCGCTCGGACCGGCTCGAACAGGAGATTGAACGGCGGATGGCGCGCGCGGCGCGAACGGAACGGTTCGAGCGGGCCGGAATCCTGCGCGACCAGTTGCTGGCCCTGCGCGGAATCAGGCGGAGCCAGCAGGTGGCGTTTCCGGACAACGTGGCGCGGGACATCATCGGCCTGGCGCGTGGGGACAGGCTGGCCCTGGCTACCCTGTTCCGCGTGCGCGCGGGCCGGATTGTGGCGCGCGAGGAGTATCCGTTGACCGCGGCCCGGGCCGTGCCGGACGCGGAAGTGCTCGCGACCGTGCTCCGGTCGGTGCACATGCACACCCACGACCTGCCGGATGAAATCGTGCTGCCGGTTGCGGTCGACGGATCGGAGATGTTCGCGGCCCTGTTCCGTGAGCGGCGTGGCCGGAGCGTAAGACTGGTGGTGCCGAAGCGGGGCGAGAAGGTGAAGCTGATGGAGCTGGCGCGCCGCAACGCGGAGAAGGCGCTGGTTGAGTCGCTGCCGGATGAACAGATGCCAAGGGCGAATCGCGAGCTGGCCGAGGTTCTCGGCCTGGAGTTGCCGCCGCGCGTGATCGAGGGTGTCGATATCTCGAATACGCAGGGTCGGCAGGCGGTCGGTTCGATCGTGGTGTTCCACGGCTACCGGCCGGCGAAGCGGGAGTATCGACACTTCAAGGTCCGGACCGTGAAAGGGCCGGACGATTTCGCAATGATGGAAGAAGTGCTCGGGCGGCGGGTTCGCGGACTGATCGAAAAGGGCAAGCCGCTGCCGGACCTGGTGCTGGTGGATGGAGGTAAAGGGCAGTTGTCATCGGCCGTGGCCGCGTATCGGCGGTTCGACCGGATGATACCGATCCTCGGCCTGGCCAAGCGAACCGATACGCTCTACTACCTGGACGGCCGGGAGATATCGATTCCGCGGACTTCATCCGCACTCAAGTTGCTCAAGCGGATTCGGGACGAGTCGCACCGGTTCGCCATCATCTTCCACCGGAAGCTGCGGGGCAAGAAGATGATCGAGTCCGAACTGGATGCAATCATGGGCATTGGTCCGGCGCGCCGGAAGGCGCTGGTTCGCTACTTCGGCAGTCTCGCCCGGCTGCGCAAGGCCGGGGCGGATGATATCGCACGGGTGAACGGGTTCGGGCCGGTGCTGGCCGAGAAGGTGTTCGAGCAACTCCACCGCTAGCCGGTTTCCTTGCCGGTCGGGCCGTGATTGGTATACTGATGGCCTGGGCGCATTTCAGTAGAGGCAGCCGGCCGCATGACGTTCCGTCGGCCGGCAGGAACCATCGGCGACCGGCTCGGGAGAGAAACCATGAAGCTCATCTTGGCCGTCTTCCTGCTCTGTATCACCATTACCTTCGCGGCGAACCCCATGCGGCCCGGCGTACGCGGGTACGCGGCACCGGATGCCCGCCCGGACGAGTTTCGGGTGTCGTTCTGGGGAGGTTTGAAGTTCGACCCGGGTCGCAATGCTCCGCCGTTGTCCCCGGACCTGCGGGTCGAGGCGTACCCGGGCGACGGCACAGGCTACTACTTGGTGCAGTTCGACGGCCCGGTGTCCGAGTACCAGATCGAGGCGCTGGTCGATCTCGGGGTTGGTTTCGTCGGTTTCCACTCGCGCCGTCTCGCGTTCGTCCGGATGGACCGTCGCGAGATGGAGCAGGTCCGGTCACTCGGCTTCGTGCGCTGGGTCGGCGTGTACCAGCCGGGGTACAAGTTCTGGTCCGGTGCGCTCGTCCGGACCGGCTACGGCCGCGTCACGGTGACGCTCTTCTACGACGAGGACCTGGATGTCGCGCTTGCGGACCTCGCATCAATGGGATGTCTGGATTTTGAGCCCGAAGTGACCGAGCATTTCAAGGGCCTGGCCCTGGACTGCAGCCGCGAACTGGTGCCCGAGATTGCGAAGCTGGGGTACGTGATGTCGGTGCAGGAGTGGCATCCGCACGAGCCGGAGAACACTGAGTGCCAGTGGGTAGTGCAGGATTGGTCGCAGAATGAGCGTCGGATATGGGGACAGGGCATTCTCGCGTACGACGAAGTCCTTGGATTCCTGGACACCGGGCTGGACGCGGACCACTGGGCATTCCTGGACCCGTCGGTGCCGATCAGTGACACGGGCGAGTTCCCGACCCATCGTAAGGTCGCGGCATTCAAGCACTATCCCCCGGCATCGGGCGTCGGCGACCCGAACGGGCACGGCACCCATGTGGCAGGGACGATTGCGGGTGAGGACTCGGTCAACGGGGGGAGCAGCACACACGACGGCCATTCGAAGCGCGCCCGCATCGTCCACCTGTCCCCGATACCGCAGTCCTCGGTCCAGGACTACAACCCGCACTATAACACGATGACCAACTGGCTGCGCAACCCCGAGTTGCGGCCGCACACGATATCGAATTCCTGGTGGAACCTGACACGGGGCCAGTATACCAACAGCGCGGTTTCGGTGGACCAGTTCTGCTGGGACAACCGGGACGTCGTGCTGATCAAGTCCTGCGGGAACCAGGGCCAGGGGAGTCGTTATTACATCACGGACCCCGGCAATTCGAAGTCGATCATCGCCGCCGGTTCGCTCCAGAACGGGACCGGCTCGACGGTGTTGTCGAGCTTCTCCTCGCGTGGCCCGGCTTCGGACGACCGGATCAAGCCGGACATCTGCGTGCCGGGCGAGGGCATCATGTCGGCCCAGCGCAACACGTCGAACGGGTACACGTCGAAGAGCGGGACGAGCATGGCCGCGCCGGCGGTGAACGGGTGCGTCGGGCTGCTCCGTTCCTACCTGCGCAAGGGCTTCTACCCGACCGGGCAGGCGAACCCGGCGGACACCTTCGGCTACGTCTCGGCCGCGCTGCTCAAGGCG
The DNA here is from genome assembly GCA_965371675.1 of uncultured bacterium. Lineage (GTDB taxonomy): Bacteria > Hydrothermota > Tepidihabitantia > Tepidihabitantales > Tepidihabitantaceae > DSBX01. The sequence goes on from CBDUZK010000048.1 coordinate 8,260, forward strand.
CTGGTGCTGGTGTCGGCCGACCCGAACATCGGGACCTACACCATCCCGAGCGAGTACGTCGGATGGGGACGGCTGAACCTCGACTCGGTGATGTACTTCAGCAGCCCGGCGCCCGACGCCCGCAAACTGCTACTCTACGACGATACGGTCGGCATTGCGACCGGTGAGTATGTCGAGTACGCATTCCAGGTCGAGGACTCGATGACGCTGCGCGCGGGCGTCGTCTGGACCGATACCGCTGCCGCTGCCGGAGCCAATCCCTGTTTGATCAACGACCTCGACGCAATGCTGACCGCCCCGGGCGGCGATTTCTACCGCGGAAACATCTACTCAGGCGGCCGTTCGATCGTCAACCCGACCGAACCGGCGGACGCGCTCAATCCCAATGAGCTGTTCCGGGTCGAGAACCCGGAACCGGGTATGTGGACCCTGCGGGTGACGGCCAACAGCGTGCCGGTGGGCGGAGCCCAGGCGTACGCCGTCGTCGCGACCGGCGCGCTCCGGGCCGGCGGCGGGCACGATGTCGGCGTCAGCGTCCTGCTCGCACCGAGCGGGCTGGTCGATTCCGGTGTTACGGTGGTTCCTGCCTGTTCGGTGTACAACTTCGGCACTGCGACCGAGAGCTATGACGTCCGCATGCGCATCGGCGATTTCTACGACAGCACGGTGACGCTCACGACGCACGGGCCGGAGCAGGCGAGGTACGTCGAGTTCCCGGCGTGGGTGACGAACGAACTCGGCTGCCACACGGTTACCTGCTCGACCGAACTCGTCGGCGACGAATTCCAGAGCAATGACCGTGCCGAGGGACGCGTCGGCGTCGGAGGCACCGACGTGGGCGTCGCGCGCATCGTCGCGCCGGCGGGCGAGGTCGACTCCGGCGCCGCGGTCGTGCCGCAGGTGGTGGTCGTCAACCACGGCAGTGTCGTGACCGAGTTCGCGGCCTGGTTCCGTATCCACGAGACCGGCGGGGTGAGCGACCAGGTGTACGAGGACTCGGTGAGCGTGTCGCTGGGGCCGGGTGACTCGACAACAGCCAGCTTCGCGCAGTGGACCGCCGGGCCGCTCGATACGTTCGCACTGGAGTCGTTCACGGTCGTCGACTACGATGTCAATCCCGGCAACGACAGCGCCGTGGGCGAGGTAGTGGTCGTCCGACCGTACCATGACGTCGGCGTCATGACCATCGTTGTCCCGGTCGATACCGTGGACAGCGGGGCCGTGGTTGTGCCGACCGCGGTTGTGCACAACTACGGCAGCTTCACCGAGGATTTCACGGCGTACTTCTTTGTCCGTCAGCACTACGCCGACTCGGTGCAGGTCCAACTCGCACCGCGCACGGGCGACACGCTGGAGTTCGCCGAGTGGGTCGCGGGGCCGATCGGCCGGCACACGATGGTGTGCTCAACGGCACTGGCCGGCGATGTGAATCCCGACAATGACCGGTATGCCGGGCAGGTTATCGTGTGGCCCAGCACCGGAGTCAGCGAAGGCCCCGGCATCCCGGTCGAGTTCGCGTTCGATACCCCCCGGCCGACGCCGTTCAGGATGGTGACCGCGCTGAGGTATTCGGTGCCGCACCTGGCGTCGGTCCGGCTCGCGGTCTACAGCACGACCGGCGAACTGGTGCGCCTGCTGGATGCCGGTGTCAGGGCGCCGGGTTCGTACCGTACCGCCTGGGACGGGCGGGATGATGCGGGCAGGGCGGTGGCGCGCGGGGTGTACCTGTGCCAGTTCGAGAGCGATGACTTCCGGGCAATCACCAAGGTAGTGAAGCTCGACTAGCGCGGCTGAAGGCGTGCGCCTGCCGGGCCGCGTCGACGTCGGCCAGGAGTGGTTGATGACTCTGTGCGGGGCGGTGAGCGCCGACCCGCGAAGGGAGACAACATGCGCATTCCCGTGATACTGCTGCTATGCGCCGGGGTGACCGTGGCCACTGCGGACCCGGCCCGGCCGGTCGTGACCCTGGCGTCAGGTGAGCAGTGCATGGCCGGGCAGGTCATCATCAAACTGGACAGACGGTTCGCGCGGGAGGTTGAACCGGTCTGCTCCGACGGGGCCGTAGTGGTCGGCGTGCCCGTACTCGACGCGCTCAACCGACGCTTGGGCGTTTCTGCGATGACACCGCTGGTGCGTGACCCGGAGCCCGACCCGCGGGCACTCCGCCACGGGCTGGACCTGTGGTACAAGGTCCAGTTCCACCCGGCCGGCGACGTGGCGGGTGCGGTTTCGGAGTATGGCGAGTGCGCGGCGGTCGCGTGCGCACACCCGAACGGGGTGCTCGTCCCGTTCGCGGACCCGGATTACCCCGATGACCCGTTCTATATGAACCAGTGGTACCTGCCGAAGACTGCGGCGCCCGAAGCGTGGGGCGCGGCGCACGGCAGCCCGGACGTCATCTACGCCGAACTCGACATGGGCGTGCACTACGAGCACTTCGACCTGGCGGACAACGTCTGGATCAACGACTCCGAGGACCTGAACCACAACGGCCGGTTCGACCCACAGCCCCCGCCGGCGGGCGACCTTGACGGCGTTGACCAGGACGGGAACGGGTTTGCGGACGACGTCATCGGCTGGGACTTCCACGATTCGGACCCGAACCCGGAGCCGATTCCGACCGAGCATCACGGTACTCACGGGTTCGGTGTGGCGAACGCGGTGACCGACAACGACAGCGGCATCGCCGGCGTGCCCTGGAACGTCAGCGGCATGGTGCTGCGCGTCGGTGGGAACGGGATGATCGACATGGCGAATGCGGTCGCGGCAATCTACTACGCGGTGGACAACGGCGCGTGGGTGCTCTCGATGGGGTGGGGGACGCTGAACCAGTACCCGGCGCTTGAGGCGGTGTGCGCTTTCGCGCGGGATGCCGGCGTCCTGCCGGTGGCCGGTGCCGGCGCGTACGGCGACACCGTGCGGGTCTACCCGGCCGCGTACGAATCGGTGGTCGCGGTCACCGCAAGCGACAGCAACGACTACCGGGCGAGCTTCGCGGGCTACGGCGAGTGGGTGGACGTGTGCGCGCCCGGCATCAACATCCTCTCGACCGTCGGTGTCAGTGACTTTGACGTGTGGAGCGGGACCGCGGCCTCGACCCAGATTGTGGCCGGTGTCCTGGCCTGGCTCAAGTCGGCCGTGCCCGGCTTGAGCGCGGACAGCGCGCTGGAGCGGCTCTATGCAGGGTGCGACTCGATGCCGGACCCGCTCTACGCGCAAGGGTTGCTCGGCCACGGTCGGGTGAACATGGCGAACATGCTTGGCCTGGGCGTTGCCGAGCGGCCGGGGACCGGCGAAGCGCCCGGCAGGATGCCGACGCTCGTGCGGTCGGTGCTGCGGCTGCCGGAGTCCAATCACAGCTCGACATTCGCACTTCTGAATTCCGCGGGTCGGAAGGTGATGGAGCTGGAGTCGGGGGACAACGACGTGCGGCATCTGAGCCCGGGGGTGTACTTCGTGTACAGCGCCGGAATCGGTCCCCTCACCCCGCCCCTCTCCCGCAGGGGGAGAGGGAGCGCGAAGGTCGTCATTGCGAGATAGCGGCTGGAAATCGCGTGGGGGTCCGGGTTCCTTGAACCGGCCTGAGTCGGGCCTATAGTCCAGTACATGGCAGACGGCAAACTCATCCTGAACAACATCGGTCAACTGTTGACCATGACCGGGGACGAACTCGGGATGGTCGAGTCGTGCGCGGTCCGGATTGCCGACGGCCGGGTTACCGAAATCGCGGACCACGACCTCGCAATCGAGCCGGGTGCGATTGTTGTCGACTGCCAGGGCTGCGTTGTGATGCCGGGGTTCGTCGACCCGCACACGCACCCGGTGTTCGGCGGGTGGCGGCATACCGAGTTCGAGCTGCGGCTCGCCGGCAAGACCTACAAGGAGATTGCTGAAGCCGGGGGTGGAATCCTGTCCTCGGTCAGGACCACCCGGGCCGCGCCGGAGGACGAGCTGTTCGAGTCCGGCATGGCGCGGCTGCGCGAGATGGCCTCATGGGGCACCACGACGGTCGAGGCCAAGTCCGGGTACGGGCTCGACATTGAGACCGAGCTGAAGATGCTGCGGGTCATCAGGCGCATCGGCGAGAACCTGCCGGTTACGGTCGTGCCGACGTTCCTCGGGGCGCATTCGGTGCCAGAGGGGTCGGACAAGTCCGACTATGTCAGGCTGGTGATTGAAGAGATGATACCGCGTGTGGCCGAGGAGAAGCTCGCCCGGTTCTGCGATGTGTTCTGCGAGAACTTCATCTTCAACGCGGATGACTCATACCGGATCCTGGAAGCGGGCAGGAAGCACGGGCTTGTGCCGAAGATTCACGCGGACGAGATTGAATCATCCGGCGGGGCCGAGGTCGCGGCCCGGGTCGGCGCGGTGTCGGCCGCACACCTGCTGTGGCCTTCGGACAAAGGCCTGGCGATGATGGGAGAAGCCGGGGTGATTGCCGAGCTGCTGCCCGGGACCTGTTTCTTCCTCAGGGAAGACTCGAAGTCACCGGTTCGGAAGATGCGCGAGCACGGGGTCGTGATGGCGGTGGCGACCGACTTCAACCCGGGTTCATCGACCTGCATCGCGCAGCCGATGGCGGTCGTGTTCGCGTGCGTCACCTACGGCCTGACCATCGTCGAAGCGTTGCGCGGCATCACGACGAACGCGGCCCGGTCGCTGCTGCTCAGTGACGAAGTCGGCACAATCGAGCCGGGCCGATGGGCGGATGTGGTCGTGACCGACGTACCGAGCTACCAGCACCTCGCCTACCGCGTCGCGCACAACCCCTGCCGGTACGTCATCCGGCACGGGGTGGTGATCCACTCACGGGACTAGATTCCCGGTTTCCGATTGCTGATTCTCTCGGTCTGATTCCCTGCTGACAATCCGGCTGAGTCGGTTTGACCAGGCTGACTTCCGGCCTATGATGAAGATATGACCACACAAGGGAAGATAGGCATCCCGGCCATTGACAACGTTATGGGCTGGGCGTATCATACAAGCGTGAGCGCAAGGTTGGCTGTCGTAGTGTTGTTGCTGTGTGCGCCGG
>CBDUZK010000049.1:0-13254 GCA_965371675.1 uncultured bacterium
CCGCCGCGGTCGTCGCGACCGTCCCAGGACCAAGAATGCCGACCCGCGGTCATACGCCCGGCAATCACCCGGCGCACCCGCCGACCCGCAACATCGAAGATGTCGAGCCGGACGCGGGTCGAGCGCGGCAGTTCGAAGTCAATCCGGGCGGGCCCGACCGCCGGGTTCGGTCGCACCACCCGGAGAACGGACTTGAACGCTGGCATCGGGTCCTGTTCCATGATACCGTACGGCTCGCCGAGGTCCTCAAGCACCCGGCGCGCCAGCAGACGTGCGCCCGCGTCGTACAGGTAGTACACCGGGAACGCGCAGGTCACGGTCCGAAAGACGGCGTCGGTCCAGCGCACCGCGACCGGCTTGCCCGCGAAGGTGTCACCCGACCACGACACGAAGGTCAGCACTGTGGTCGCACCGACCGGCCGGAACGCGTCCGCAAACGGCAGGCGGCCGTGCAGCACCGGCAACAGCTTGGTGGAATCTATCACGACATCCGGGTATCCGTTCCGCCCGGTGCCGCCGATGAAGTCGCTCACCTGCTGCTGCTCCACCCGGTCGACCGACAGGTACTCGCGCGGGAACGTCCCGTCGGCGAAGTCGAGCGGGTAGATCCCGGTCCCCACAAGCGCGAGTCCGGGCTTCCACCCGGACAGCCAGAGCCGCCCGCCGTGTGCGAGATGGTTGGCCAGCCCGGGAAGGGCCTCGTGCAGCAACTGCTGCTGGTAGTCGTCTCCGTGCCAGACGATCGTCGAGAACGGACCGAAATCACCGGCCAATGGAATGCCCTGCGCGGCCGCGTCCCAATCGCGATATACGTAACCCTCAAGCAGACTATGGTAGAAGCTGTCCTGTTGGGCATCGCTCGGGTTGCCCGGGTTCCCGTTCCCGTCCCGCGTCTCGTCGACGAGCAGGATCCCGTGGCCCAAGGTGATTGGCTTGCCCCGGACCTCGGCCGATAGCTCGCTCTCATTGCCCGCCGTGTCCTCCGCGCTCACCGCGTAGTGGTACATCGTGTCCGGCATCAGTGCCGAATCGCGGTAGCCCGTGTCCGGGAGCAAAGCGCTGTTCAGCCGCACGTAGCCGCTGCCCGAGACAGTCGTGCGGTACAGGTTGTAGCCGGCCAGGTCCAACTCGGTGTTGGCGTGCCAGGACATCCCGACGCCACCAAGGAAGGGCAGTGCGCTCACGCCCGCGGGCGGGGCCGGGACCTCGGTCGGTACTGCATCCCGCTCCTCTGAGAACCCGCTCTCGTGCCCGGCCGAATCACGAGCCAGGACGGATATGAAATACCGCGTTCCTTCCTGCAGCCCGGTAATCGTGTATTCTATAGCCAGGCCCAGTTGCACCGAGTCAGAATAGGTCAGCGTATCGGTGCCCCAGAACAGCTCGTATGTGGCGATGTCCGGCTCCGTATTCACGTCCCAGGTCGCGGACAGGCTGGACCCGTCGCCCACGTCACGCACAATCAGGCCTTCAGGCGGCACCGGCGCAATCGCGAGCGTGGCCAGGGTCGCAATAGCCATCTGTGCCACCTCGGCCGCAAGCTCCATCGAGAGATTGCCGATAGTATCCCCGGTCGTGTGGTACCAGATGTACGGCTCGGTCCCATACTCGTAGCCCGACGTGGCGATGTATCCCTGTTCCTCGAACGAACGCGAGTCGCTCGGGAACGAACGGACTTGGATCGAATGGTCCAGGTTCGTGTACAGACCGGCCATCGCGGCCTGGAAGTCGCACAGCCGCCGCGCCGCGCGCTGCCCGACTAGCCGGATGCCCCAGCGCCCGCCCGGCCAGGCCACCATGTCGTAGTTGACCATCGCCATGACATCCGTCCCGGCCGCGCGCATCCGCTGGGCATAGTGTTGGGATCCGTACAGCCCCTGCTCCTCGCCCGTGAAGTTCATGAACTTGAGCGTCAGGTCGAACTCCTCCCCGGCCAGGACCCGCGCTGCCTCGAGCGCCATTGCAGCCCCGGACCCGTTGTCCTCCGCGCCCGGCGCGAGGTTCTCCGGGTCCTCCGAAATCGCGTCCATGTGCCCGCCGATGATAATCTCCTTGTCTGGCCGGCGGGACCCGAGCTTGATCCCGACCGGGTTGCGCCAGGTCTGCCCGCCGCGCGGGTAGGAATCCAGTTCCACCGAGTCGAGACCGACGGATGTCAACAGCTCGTACACGTACTGCTCGGCGGCACGGCAGCTTTCCGTCGACGAGAATCGAGTACGGAAATCCTGCAGCCGCTGGATCCGGGCACGAATCGAATCCGCGCTCACCATGTCCACCAGCCGCTGCACAAACGTATCCTGGTCCGCCACGCGCGGGAAGCCGTAGCGCGGTGGTGTCCGAAGCCGGTAGGGCTTCGCCGGCAGGGCGACCAATTCGACCCCGTCCTGCGCCGCGGTTCCAGCCGCGGCATCATCCATCTGGACCACCTGCGCCGGGCCGTCGTCGAGCAGGGACGCCTGCTGCAGGTCGGCCTGCCCTACGTACGCGATGAAGACCGGGATACCTGGTGTGAGCGGGAGCGTGCGCACCGCGAGGTTCAGCCCGGCCAGCGCTAAGGTTGTGCGGGGAGAATCCTCGAGCAGCAGCCAGTTGTCGGTGGATCCGAACCGGCGGACTCCCGCCGCTTCCAACCGCTCGGCCACGGACGGTACCGGCCGCGCCACCGCGAGCAACGAGGCAGGACCCGCGCGTGCGGTCGCCGCCAGCAGCGCCGAAAATGTGAACACAAACGCACGGACGTTCATCACATCATCTCCCTTCGGTCATGCATCACAGTATAGCGGTGTCCGCCCTGGCCACAACCTACGGCCGCATCCTGCGCGGCGACCAGCCCGCGACCTTCGTGTTCTCGGTGTCTTGGTGCTGGAATTCCTGGTTGGTTTTCTGCCGACATGGACTGGCGGTGGTCTCCCGGCTACACTCCTGCGATGTTCCGTGCTGCCGCATCCCTGCTGCTTTGCTGCCTGTCCACGCAGTCCGCGCATGGCACCGGCGGGAAGCTGGTTCGGCTCGCACCGGACCGCTACCCACACTTCATGGACATCGGCGACCGGGAGACGTTCAAGGACGCATTGCGCACTCAACTCGACTGGTTCACAAGGCAGGACCAGTCCCTCACATGGTCGCTTGGCGACGACACCATCACCGTTGCGCGGCTGCACGAAACCGCGAAGCGGATGCTCGCCGTGATGGGACAGAGTCCCACCCTTAATCTGAACAAACTCATCCGGATGAACTTCGATGTGTATGCGGTTGCGGGCCTGACCGATACCGCCCGGGCCCGGTTCACCGGGTACCACAACCCGGTCGTCGAGGCCCGACTGGAGCCCGACTCGGCCTTCCGTTACCCCCTGTACCGGAAGCCACGGAATCCGCGCCACACACGGAAGGAAATCGACCAGGAAGGGGTGCTCGACGGACAAGGATACGCCGTCGCCTGGCTTCGCGACCCGCTCGACCGGTACGAAATCCACATCGAAGGGTCGGCCACGCTCCTGCTGGGCGACAGCACAACCCGCACCGCCCGCTACGCGGGCTGGAACGGTTACCCGTACACGTCACTGGGTCGGACTCTCATCGAGCACGGGGTCCTGCCGCCGGAAAGCACGTCGATGGACGCCATTCGCCGTCGGCTCCGGTCCGAACCCGACCGGCTCCAGCACTGGCTCAACTACAACGAAAGCTACTGTTTCTTCCGGCTCACGACCGACCCGCCACCGGGTTCGCTCGCGCTGCCGCTTGTTCCCGAACGCACCATTGCCGCCGACCACCGGGTATTCCCGTCCGGCGCGCTGTGCTGGTTTGCGGTTCGGACTCCCGTGTTCGACTCGCTCGGCCTGGTCAGCGGGACGAAACCCTGCACCCGCTTCGTCCTGAACCAGGACAAAGGCGCGGCAATCATTGGCCCGAATCGGATCGATATCTTCTGGGGAACCGGGTCCCGCGCCGCCGCGCTGGCCGGAAACCTGAACGCGCGCGGCCGGTTCTACCTGCTGCTTGCGCGGGAAGAAAAACCGGACTAGAACCCGTACTTCAACTCGGCGGAATACACCGCCAGCGCGAAGTCGTCACTCTGACGCGCGTGCCACTCGGGCGAAATGCTCGCCATCGCCTCCAGCCGCAATTCGCCGGCCGACCCGGAAATCGCAGTCCAGTTCAGAAACAGGCTCAACTCGTTGAAAGCGTAGTTCGACTGGTACGAGGTGTCCGCGTACGGGTATCGCCGCCAGCCCAGCCTGTCTTCGACCGACACCCAGACCCGGTCCATGCTGAAGTAGTCAATCGCCGCGACCCCGGACAGCTCGCGGTAATCGTCGTCACCGGGCGTCCCCAGGCTCCGGCCCGCGTCGTAGCGCGGACCCAGTCGCACCGACAGTTCCGGCACGGGCGTGACGTTCGCGGTCAGCTCGATGCTGTTCTCGAACAGGCTCGTGTAGACCGCGGTAGTCGAGTCATACCAGGTCCAACTCGCGTCCTCCTCGATGTCGAACCCGAAGCCGGTGAAATCATAGCCCGCGGTCGCCGACAGACCGGTCTCCCGGTAGCTGTACGCCCGGCCGTCGTAGCCTCTGCGGGCCAGATCACCGGTCGCACCGAGGTCGAGTCCGCCGTCGAACATGTGGTCAACCCCGGCCCGCAACCCGTATTCGTCATAGTCGCGGCCGTCAGCAACCCGGGCCCAGCGGTGCGACCACTCCGCTTCCAGGTCAATGGTGGTGAACATTGCCGGTTCGACCGAGCCGCGCAACCGCACCCGGTTCACGGTGTAGTCATAGCTGTAGCTGTCCGGCTCCGCGTAGCGCAGCAGTTCGACCGCGTCCGACAACACAATCCGGACCACTTCGGTCGGTCGGGCCCGGAGTTCGAGCCGGCTATTGTTGCTCCAGTAGTCCTTGCCGGTGTAGAACGTGTCCGCCACACCCGGGAACCAGTCATGGTAGTGCCGGACCTCGGCATCATTGGTCGCCCGGACCTCGAACACCTCGCCCAGTTGCTGCTCATACCACAGGCTCAGGTAGTCCCGGGCCGAACGGGTCGACAGGCTGACCGTGTTGTTCACGTCGAGCATGACCGCGTCTCCATCGACCCCCGCGCGCAGAACCCAGGAACCACGCGCTTCGGTCTCGACGTCAAGCGTGTCCTCTTCCTCCCATTCGTAGGTAAGCGTGTCGTACGCACCGAAGGTGCGGTAAGCCTGGGTGGTGTAGTCACCGCCCAGCCCGAGTTCGTTGCTGAAAGTAAAAACGCCGAGTATGACAAGCAGAAGGAAACTCATGTCCAGTGTTCGATTTTAACGGAAGCAACCGGTGTAGCCAACTGGTTCGAACACTTCCCGCGCAACAAATCAGCCCGGATTCGCTGTCCGGGCCGCAGAAAAAGAATCGATCTGATCCGACTCAGTCCTGACGCTCGCGGTCCCCGCCCGGACCCGACGGGACTTCTTCCGCCCCCGGGCCCGCGGGCTTCGCATCGGACTGGGCCAACTCGATTGCCCGGTTGAGCAATCGCCGGGCCAGGACTGTCTCCTGGAATGCCGGTTTCAACTCGCGCGCCGCATACAACTCGCGCGCCGTGCGCTGGTGTACGAGCGCCCGTTCGAGCAACACCCGGGCTTCTTCGACACGCGATTCCCGGATGACATCACGCCAGTCGGATATCAACCGGTCGGTTTCCGCCAGTGCCTGTTCCACCAGTTCCCGGTTCGCCGCGCCCCGCGCCATCTCCCAAGCCCGCAGCAACAGATCGCGCGAAGCCAAGGTCGTTTTGAGCGCGCGCACCAACTCACCGGAATGCAGGGCCGCGACCGCAACGTGCTGCCAGTCGCGCGCCCGCAGTAACAGTTCAAGAACCCGCTTGTCGGTGGCCGTACCCGCCTGCTCGCGCGCCTGCTCAATCATCTGGTCGGTACGTTCGATTTCCCGCACGACCCGGTCGCGCCCGCCCTGGCGTTTCACCAGGTCGAACGCCTTCCGGCCGTGCTGCCGGGCCGCAAACGTAAACTTCAGGGCCAATCTGTATTCCCGGGCGTCGTAGTGTCGCCGGGCGGTTTCCAACTCGCCTTCTGCAATCCGCCACAGGTTAATAGCTTCTTTGACCCCGGACGCCATGATAATCGGTTTTACTTCCTGCATCCGGTCGCTCGTCCGCCGGATTTCCTCTGCCACCTGCCCGGGATTGAACTTCGCCAGTTCGAGCGCGTGCCGAACGACAAACCGCGCATTCAACGTCATGCTCACCGCGCGGACATACTGGCGCTGATGAAAATTCGCCCACGCGGCGCGCTGTTTGTTCCGGGCATCATCGAACCGGCGCCGGGCATCCTCGTTGCCCGACTCACGGATAATCGGCTCGGCCTGCTCGATTCTCCGGTCGGTCGTCTCTAGTTCCTGCCGGGCCTTGTCACCCTGCTGGGCGAAGGCCGCGACCGCTGTCAGCAGCAGGATACTCAGAATCAATCTCATCTTCATGTCACGATACTCTACAGCACGCCCCGTGCCAATGCCATCTTGCCGTAACTGCACGACTTAGCTCCACGGACTCAGGAACAGTGCGCATATCGGTACATTCCGGGCCGACTGCGCTCATTCGTCTTCCCCGGTTTCAATCCCGAACCGCTTCAGTTTGGTGTACAGCATCCGACGCGTGATACCCAGTATCTTGGCCGCCTTGGACTTGTTGCCTCCGGCCTTGCGCAGGGCATCATGCAGCATGTCTTCTTCCATGTCGGCCAGCGACCTCCGCCCCGAACCCGGTGCCGCGGACCCGGACCGGACCAGCACCGGCTCCGGCAACTGGATATGCTGGAGCCCGATTTCCTCGCCCCCGGCCAGTATCAGCGCCCGCTCGAGCACATTCTCCAGCTCACGTACGTTCCCGGGCCAGTCGTAGTCACGCAGCAGCTTCACGATGTCGTCCGGCAGGTCCTGGGGACGCCCCAGCCGCTTCAGGATGTGTTGCACCAGCAGCCGGACGTCCGCCTTCCGGTCCCGCAGCGGCGGAACCGTAATCGGGAACACCGACAGCCGGTAGTACAGGTCTTCCCGGAACCCGCCGGCACGGACTTCCTGCTGCAGGTCCCGGTTCGTGGCCGCGACAATGCGCGTGTCGACCGTAATCGTCTCGGTGCCGCCCACCCGCACGAACGTCCGATCCTGCAGGAAACGCAGCAGCTTTACCTGGAATGCGGCCGATATCTCGCCGATTTCATCAAGGAACAGGGTTCCGCCGTCTGCGGTTTCGAGCCGGCCCGGCTTGCGACCGGTCGCGCCCGTGAACGCGCCTTTCTCGTGTCCGAACAACTCGCTCTCCAGCAGGTTCTCGGGCAGGGCGGCGGCATGGATGATTACGAAGGGCCTGTGTGCCCGGCCGCTCTGCCGGTGTATCATCCGCGCCACCAGTTCTTTGCCTACCCCGCTCTCGCCCAGGACCAGAACCGACGCATTGGCCGGTGCGACCTTGGCAATCAGTTCCCGCACCTGGTCAAGCGCCTTGCTGCCCCCGATCATGTCCGCGAACCGGTCGGACGTCGCCAGTTCCTGCTTGAGCGCGACATTCTCGGTTCGCAACACCTGCCGCTCCGCAAGCCGCTCCAGCTTGAGCAGCAACTCATCATTGCCGAACGGTTTGGAGATGTAATCGTACGCGCCCTTGCGCATCGCGTCGACCGCGTTCTCGACCGTGCCGTACGCGGTCATCATCACCACCTCGGCCCCGGCCGCCCGGGCCGCTTCGAGCACCGCCATGCCGTCCACCGGAGCCATCTTCAGGTCGGTGATCACCACGTCGAACCCGCCGCCCTCAAGCGTTCCCAACGCCTCGGCGCCGCTGGCACGGTACTCGACTTCGTACCCGGCGTCCTGCAGGTGACCGGAGGTAAGGCGGGCGAATTTCTCTTCGTCGTCGACAACCAGTATTTTCATGTCGGCAGGTTTACCTCCACAACAGTACCTCCGCCATCCGCCATTTCAATCTTCACCCGACCGCGGTGTTCCTCGACGATACGCTTCACGACAAACAACCCCAGTCCACTGCCTTTCTCCCTGGTCGTGTAGAACGGCTCGAACACGCGCCGTGCCGTCTTCGAGTCGATACCCGGCCCCGAATCCGCGACCCGAACTACAACCCGGTCATGTCCCCGCTGCCGCTCAACCTGCGCGCTGACTTTGACCCGACCGCCGGCCGGCTGGGCCTGGATACCGTTCAGAACCAGGTTCAGGAATATCTGCCGCAGTTCGTTCCGGTTGCCGGTGACCTGTGGCAGGTCGTCCACCTCCGCGGTCAGTACGACCCCGAGCTTCCCGGCCTGCGCCTCCAGGTCGCGCACCACATCCATAACCACCACGCCGATGTCCAGCGGCTGAACCGCGCCCGGGGAATGCCGTCCCAGCCCCATGTAGTTCGTCACAACGCCCGCCAGCCGGTCTACCTCGGACTGGATGTAGTCGAACTCCGGGTCGTCACGGCCCGCGCCGTACCGCTTCTTCAGCAGCTCGGCGGTGGAACGGATGATGGCCAGCGGGTTCTTGATTTCATGCGCCACCGTGGCCGACATCTGGCCCATCAGCGCGAGCGTGTTCGCCCGCGCCGCCGCCTGCTCCACCCGGAGCGCGTGCCGGGCCAGGCTCGCCGACACGAGCACGATTGCGGATATCGCCAGCAGGCTCAGGATGTTGACCAGGAACATCGTCCTGCGGAACCCGGTCAGCGCGGTGAAGAACCGGGCGTCCGCTTCCACGCCCAGCACCGTGGAAATACTCCCGAGCGAATCCACCATCGGCGCGTATGCGGTCTTCAAGTAGTAATCTCCGGCCCGGTACAGCCGGGACTGGGTCGGCATGCCGCTGAACGCGGACAGGATATCGGCCATATCGAGTTGCAGGGACGGGTCGGTCCGGCCCACCAGCTCCGGGTTGCTCAGGTTCTCGGTATACTCCAACCGGTCATTGACCAGGAACAGGTTGAACAACCCGTTGTCACGCATCACGGTCCGGTACAGCCGCCTGACGTCTGCGCCGCGCGCCGCGCCCGCCTGCGCCTGTGACAACGTCATGGCGACCGCCTGCAACCTTGCGCCCAGTTCCTGCTCCAGCATCCGGCTGGTCCGGTTCAGCAACCACCACCCCTGGACATTGAACAACACGATAATCAACACCGCCAGCCCGACCGCCCAGAATGCAAACCGCTTCACCCCGCTCCTCCGCACCCGGCCGCCGGGTTCAAACAACGCGCAAACATCTCCTGCAATCTAATCAAACTCCGGTTGCTAGTCAAACGCCCCGTCCCGGACTCCGCTGATGTGTAGCGAAGCGGACGACGGCGAAGAGACCAACTCGGTGTGCCCGGTAATCATGCCCTCATTCGGCATTCGCCACTCGGCATCCGACATTTCTGCTTGTGTTCATCTGTGGTTTCTCTCCCTTCTTTCTTCTCTCCTCCTTCCTCTATCTTCCTCCTTGACTCCGTGCCAGGCGACGGCAGGATTCACACAGTGGATGTCGTCGCTATCGTCAACCCGGTTGCCGGTCGGAAGCGCGGCATCGCGCTCCGCACCAAAGCCCTGCCCGAACTGACCCGCGTCTTCCCCGGCATCAAACTCATCGAAACGCAGGCACCCGGACACGCCACCGCACTCGCCCGGGACCACGCCCGCGCCGACCTGGTCATCGCGGTCGGCGGGGACGGCACGTTCCGCGAAGTCGCCTCCGGCCTGCTCGGCGCGGATGCGGCCATGGCAATCGTGCCGACCGGGTCCGGCAACGATTTCCCCAAAACTGTCGGCATCCCGGACAATGCGATAGAAGCCTGCCGCGCGGCCCGCGACGGCCTGACCCGCCACATCGACGTGGCCCGGCTACAGGTCGAACACAACGACGCGGTCGAAGCCCGTCATTTCATCAACGCGGCCGGGTTCGGGTTCGACGCGCGGGTCGTGGCCGAAACCCGGAAGTCAAAACGGCTCAGCGGCCTGCCCCTGTACATGTCCGCGGTCTTCCGCGCCATCCGTGACAACCGGGCCCTGTCGATGCACCTGCGCGTTGACAACCGGGAATGGAACAAACCGGTCCTGCTGGTCGCAATCGCCAACGGCCGGTACTACGGCGGAGGCATGAGAATCGCGCCCGAAGCCGAACCGGACGACGGCAGGCTCGACATCTGCATCATCGACGCCATCCCGAGGCGCACCATCGTCCGCCGCCTGCCCGACATCGTGCGCGGCACCCACGTGAAACTCAAGGAAGTCACCATGCTCCGCGCCGCCCGTCTCGACCTTGAGTTCGACGCCTCGCCGGACGCACAACTCGACGGTGACCTGCTCAATGTAGCCGGCTCCCGGAAGTTCACCATCGAGGTCCTGCCCGGCACGCTCAAGCTCATCGTCCCCTCGACCCCGGACTGAGCGCCCGCACCTCGCTGACCGGCATTCGGTTTCGGACTGCGGAGATGATGCCAGGTACGCTTCACGCCCGGCAGAGGAAACATCCTGCCGGACGGGCTACCTGGCGCGGCCGGTGTGCTGCGGGTCGTGTCGGTACACAGGCCAGGGAGAATCTGCAGGGGGCGAATTGCCTCTGATTGCACACAGGAAGCCGTCCTGCGTCCCGAAGTAGATCGTACCATCCGGGCCGAGCGCAGGCGACGGCATGAGGGGAGTGTCCGTTTCGTACCGCCAGCGGACGACCCCGTCCGGGGAAACTGCATAGAAGCAACTGTCCATCGAACCGAAGTACACGGTGCCGTCGGCCGCGACGGCCGGCGTCGCCCAGATGCCGTAGCCGGTCTTCAGTTTCCATTTCAGCGTTCCGGCGCGTTCCAGTGCGTAGAGGCAGAAGTCAAATGACCCGACGTAGACCGTTCCATCGGGGGCCAGCGTTGGCGAGCATGCTACGATGTCCTCAGTTTCGAACTTCCAGCGGAGAGTGCCGTCGCGGGATACGGCATACAGATTGTGGTCGTAGGAACCGAAGTAGACCGTGCCATCGCTGCCGAGCGCCGGTGACGAGTAAACGTAGTCGCCGGTCTGGAAGCGCCACTGTCGCGAACCGTCCGGGTTCACGGCATGGACACAGCCATCGCTGGAACCCACATAGATTGTGCCGTCCGAGCCGACGGCCGGTGAGGAATAGATCTCGTTACCTGTGCGGTAGACCCATTTCCTGCTGCCGTCGGGGTTTATGGCATGAAGATAGCTATCACTTGAGCCGATGTACACGGTCCCGTCCAGTCCGATTGCCGGTGACGAGCGGATGCGGTGTCCCGTCCTGTAGCGCCAGATGACGTTGCCGCTCTGGTCGAGTGCGTAAAACGTGCTGTCGAGCGCTCCGAAGTAGATGGTCCCGTCCGGGCCATAGGCTGGCGAGGAGAAGACGATGTCCGGAGTCCTGAACTTCCACTTCATCACCCCGTCCGGGGACAGTGCGTAGACATGTCCGTTGTCCGAGCCGAAGCAGACCGTGCCATCCGGTCCGATTGCGGGCGTGGAGCGCACCCACTCGCCACCTGCCTGGAACCGCCAGCACAATGTAGCTGTGTCGCTGATCGTAACCGGCAGCGCTTCTGACCAACCCGACAGCTCTCCCTCGGCATCACGGGCCTGGGCGCGAATCAAATAGCTGTCAGGCTCTGTCCAAGAATGCGACATGCTGACTTCCTTGCCGCTGAAACGCCCGGCGGTCCAGTCCGAGATGGTTCCGTCGCCCCAGTCGAAGCGGTAACTCAACCTCAAGTTAGGGGCAAGGTACGCGACGGTCGTGTAGGCATAGGTGCTGTCCGTGTAGCCGTACGTGGTCCCGACCGGCGCGAAGGGTATCGATGGAGTCCGGAGACGACAGGTCATCGGAGTGAGCAGGAAAAGAATCAGCGCGGTCAGGGTTAGCCTTATCATCTATTCCACAACCAACAGCTTCTTGAACGTAGAGACGTGGTGGCTTTCGATGTTCATTTTCAGGTTCACAGCAGGATAGACACGGAATGCCCGGTTGTCAACAGGCTGATTCCCGTGACCCTACCCGACCCCCTACCGCATTCCCGGGGCGGCCCCCAAGGGAGAGCCACCACGCTGAATTGTCAACTCAGATAAAGCCTTGAATTACCGGGGGGGGTAAAGGAAAGAACCCGTCGGTTCACTCAGTCAATAGTTAAGGAAACGTACTATCTGGCGCGGCCGGTGTGCTGCGGGTCGTGTCGGTACACAGGCCAGGGAGAATCTGCAGGGGGCGAATTGCCTCTGATTGCACACAGGAAGCCGTCCTGTGTCCCGAAGTAGATCGTGCCATCCGGACCGAGAGCAGGGGGCGACTGGAGGGGCGTTTCGGCATGGTGCCGCCAGCGGACGACTCCCTCGGGGGAAACGGCATAGAAGCAGCTGTCATACGAGCCGAAGTACACGGTGCCGTCAGAAGCGACGGCCGGCGTTGCCCATATGCAGTCGCCGGTCTTCAGCTTCCATCTCAGTGTCCCGTCGGCCGCCAGCGCATAGAGACAGGAATCGAATGACCCGAAGTAGACCGTTCCGTCGGGCGCCAGCGTCGGTGAACAGGCCACATAGTCCCCGGTTTTGAACTTCCAGCGGAGACCACCACCAAGCGAGACCGCATACAGGTTGCCGTCGTAGGAGCCGAAGTAAATCGTGCCGTCGCTGCCGATTGTCGGTGACGAGTAGACGTAGTGGTTTGTCTGGAAACGCCACTGCTGCGAACCGTCCGGGTTCACCGCGTGGACGCAGCCATCCCTTGAACCCACATAGACTGTGCCGTCCAGACCTACGGCCGGCGAGGAGTACATCCATCCTCCCGTGCGGTAGACCCACTTCCCGCTGCCGTCCGGGTTCACGGCGTGAAGACAGCTGTCGCTTGAGCCGATGTACACGGTCCCGTCGGACCCGATCGCCGGCGATGAACGAACGCGGTGTTCCGTCCTGTAGCGCCAGAGGACGTTTCCGTCCCGGTCAAGGGCATAGAGGGAGCTGTCGAGCGCTCCGAAGTAGACGTTTCCATCCCGGTCAAAGGATGGCGAGGAGAAGACGATGTCCGGAGTCCTGAACTTCCATTTCAGCACCCCATCCGGGAACAGTGCGTAGATATGTCCGTCGTCTGAGCCGAAGCAGACGGTGCCGTCCGGTCCGATTGCGGGCGTGGAGCGTACCCACCCGCCGCCTGCCCGGAACCGCCAGCGCAATGTGGCTGTGTCGCTGATCGTAACCTGCAGCGCTTCTGACCAACCCGACAGCTCTCCCTCGGCATCACGGGCCTGGGCGCG
>CBDUZK010000050.1:0-13151 GCA_965371675.1 uncultured bacterium
CTCCAGGTTGCTGATGCCGGTGACGACCGAATCGGTGGTGAACCGGATTGCCCGGCCCGCGGTGATCACGGCCGCGGCCCGGTGATACGCGCCGTCGAACAGGCACTGAATCGCGACCGACCGGTTCGGGTCCTGAATCCCGACCGTGCTTGAGCTGTACCGGTTCGCGGTCAGGTACTGGGCGACAATCGGGTTGTCCCCGGTCGGGCCCGCGAGCGTGGTGTCGTAGATGAACAACTGGAACTTGTCCCGGTCGGTTCGGGGCGAGTAGTAGCACACGCTGTCGTACTCGATGATGAACCGGTGGTTCGCCGCGTCGTGGTAGTGGTAGACGTACCCGCTGCCGTTGTATCCCGGGTACAGGTCGTCCCAGTTCGGGCAGATGACCCCGGGCGGTGCCTGGGTGCTGGGCAGCGACTTGTTGGAGTAGTTGCCCTGGGTGTAGTTACCGGGCGCAATCCAGCCGTCCGCGCTGATTGAAACCTGGCTGTATTCCTGGCCGTAGTACCGCAACGGCCCGAACCCGGAAGGCAGGTTGACCACAATCACGTCGTCGTTCTGCGGAAAGGTGAGCCTTGTACCGGTACTGTTGATTTCGTGCCAGGAGAAGTCCGGGCGCGCCACGTAGAACGTATCGCAGTCGTCGTACGCCCAGTAGAGTGCGGGCGAGCGCGGGCCGTCCGGCACCGGGTCGGTATTGGTCAGCATCCCGACCGCGAGCGTGATGTTCAGCTTGACCTGGTATCCGGTTCCGGTCACCCACAGCGTGCAGGGAATCTGGGTCTCACGCGGGATCGACGCATCGGCCGAAACCCGGAACCGGTTGCCGGTGTTGAACACAGTCGATTCCGTCGGCACGCTGCCCCATGTACCGAGCGAGTCGAGCACTGTCAGCCGGGCGTCGCCCGACACCAGCCGCGCGGTCACGTTGGCCGCGTTGCCGAGCCCGAGGTTGTGCAGACCGAGCGCGATGCCGGCTTCCTCACCCGGGTCGAGCTTGCCGTTGTTGTTGCCGCCCGGCCGCGGGTCCCAGCACATGATGCCCTGGGGCACGAGTTGCGGCGCGCCGACCACCAACGGCGGGGTCGAGACGAACACCGAGTCGAGCGTGTCCGTGCACACCAGCAGGATCGGCAGCGCGTAGCCGTTCGTGCACGCCCGCGCGACCCGGAACTTGAACCCGTCACTGCCGGTCCCGGCCGAGTCCCCGGCCCCGAGCGTACCGAAGTACCGGACCGAATCGGTGACCGTCACCAGCGTATCCCCGGAGGTCTTGCGCAGGATGCCCCACACCCCGCGCGCCGTGCCGTCCGACCGGTTCACGACCCAGAGCGGCAGGTTGACGCTCTCACCCGGGTTGATGATGCCGTCGCCGTTGCCGCCCGGCGGCGCGTCGTCGATCGTGTGCCTGAGCCAGGTCAGGCCGTTGGGCATGAAGTTGTCGTACCAGGCCTGGGCCGAGTCCGCGTGCACCGCCATCTCGGTCGCCGACTCGCCGCCGACGAACGCGAACACGACCCTGGTCCTTCCACCCGGCGCGAGGTTGAACGGCCCGGCCGAAACCACGCACGACCAGTTGGTCGCCGAGCCCGGGTTGTGGACCTGGATTGCGCCGCGCAGGAAGCTGTCTTTCACCGCTTCGGTCATCATCCCGGACGGGTCCACGTACTGCGAGTTGCGGATTGCCGATACGTTGGCGGCCACGGTCGGGCTGAGCAGCTTGACTCCGACGCTCGATGTGTACCCGGAGGACCTGGCCATCCACGCGAACCGACGGCCGATGTCCGTGAACGCCCGGTTGCTCTTGGTGTTGTCCACGTCGAAATCGGAGAAGACGCCGACGTGCAGGTCATTGATCGGGCTCGCGCCTTCGTTGACGAGCGTGTACTGGATGATGACGAAATCCCGGTACCCCGGGTCCGACACCGCGCCCGACCACTGATTCACCGTCAGTCCCTTCGGCGTCGGGTGATGAGCGTCGTCGATCCGGGCTTCGTACTCCTCATGCATCGCTATCGGCGGCAGGACCGGGTGCAGGCTGTCAACGATCCGCCAGTCCGTGTCCCAGCCCGAGGACGGCTGCCCGTACCACCGGTCGACCACGTACGCCGGCCCGTTGCCGCACGCGAAACTGGAAAAGTAGAGCGAGCCGTACCCGGCGTCGCGCGGGTACTTCATGCCCGAGCCTTCGCGGTACGGCCCGAGCGAACCGATTGAACCGAGCGACGTCACGCTCAATATCACTTCCCCGGTGTCGTGGTCCAGCCACAGCGCCCGCGGCGGCGGCTCTTCGCCGACCACGGTCACAAAGAACGGCTCCCACGAACCCTGCGGCGAGACGCAGGCCGCGAGCAGCTCCGCAATCGTGCCGCCCGGCGTGCCCGGGTCCGCGCTGACCGTGAACGGCTGACCCTCGACCGTTGCCCCGACCCCGATCGTGCCGAACCCGGCCGTGGAATCGTCAAGGGTCAGGTGTGGACAGGTGGTACGCAGGGTCGCATTCACTGCGGTCGCGTCGGTCGCGCCCTCGTTGCGCAGGGACAGGTAGAAATCCGCGGTCTCGCCCGGGTCGAGCCGGCCGTTGGAATCCGAATCGTCGATCCGCAGCCCGGCGAACACCAGGGCCGGTTCATTGGTCGTGCCGGTCACCGGGACCTGCCCCGCGTACGGGTAGAAGTTGTGCGCGTTCACGGTCAGGTCCAGGTTGCCGGTCGAAGTCGGGCCTGTAACCAGGTCCACCCAACCGAGCGAATTGGTCCAGCCGCGCGCGTAGGTCTCGCCGCCTTTCATCAGGCACACCCGCGCGTCAGGGACCGGGGTGGAGCCGTCCAGCACTGTCACGCGCAGCACCTGGGTCCCGACCTTCGCCGACGCCGGCTTCTGGACCGTGACCGTCGATGGCTGCTCGGTCCAGATCGGCAGCGACGGGTCGCCGAACAGGTTCAGTTCGTACACGCACCAGCGCCACACCTCCTGCCCCATGGCGAGGCTCTGGAAATGGTCCTTGCACATCGCGGCCAGGGTCCCGAACCGGTACTCGTCGCCGTTGACCAGGAACCGGTAGAACTCGAGGTCGAGCATCTCCGACGGTCCGAACCCGGGCGGGTAGCCGTAGCCGTACCGGGAGTTGAACATGTTCGCCACGCACCCGCCGGTCCTGCAGTTGAACAGTTCTTCGGCGATGCAGTCGTACCCGTCGAACCAGCCCGAGTTGCAGGCAATCGAGTTCAGGAAGTTGAGCTTCCGGTATCCGTTGGAAAGCCCGGGGACCTGCGAACTGCTCATCACGCTGAAGCTCGACTGCGACCCGTGCGCCGCCACGTGCCCGAGCTGGCACCCCGCGCTCATCGAATCCCGGAACGCACCCGACGGCGGGTCCTCGAGATGCACCTGGCGCCAGCCGGGGAACAGCTCGCCCATCATCCGGTTGATGACCCGGCCGTGGAACGGGTTGAACAGCATTGTCGAGCCGAACAGCAGCGACTTGAGGTACGTGGGGTCCGGGTCATTGACATAGGTGGTGCACTTGGCAAGGAAGTTGGCGATGTCGGAAGCGTCGTCCACCGGTGCCCGCCCCACGAAAATGTCGTAGAACAGGTCCATCGAGTCGCTCATCTCGCCGAACAGGTTGTTGCCGTTGGAATCCCAGGAATACTGCAGGTCCGCGTAGTACAGGTCGGTCGCGATGTCGCCGGTCGACCCTTCGCAGATGATGCGCGCGGTCCGCACCGGCACCACCGGCTCGTCTCCGCCCACCAGCAGCCACTTGAGCCCGTGGTTCTGCCAGTAGTCGATGACGCAGTTGCGGATCTTCTCCTGGTTGTCCCGGCCCGGGTACGTGCTGTAGATGGAGTCGGTCGTCACGACCACGGTATTGATGCCGTTGCGGGTCTTCCAGTCGGCGAAGGGCACGAAGGCCCCGGCCAATCCGTTGCTGGTAATCACCATCATGTCAATCACCAGGTCGTCGGTCAGCCGGACCGCCGGCGCGAAGCGCTCGACCGCCTCCGGGTTCACGACCAGCTTGCCGACCGTGCCGCTGAACAACTCGACCTGGGACCGGTCCAACTCGAACGCGTCGTGCCGGTTCCTTTCATACCGGACCGACAACGTGAGCCGGGTCACAAGCTCCAGCTCGCCCCGGGCCGGCACGTACCGCAGCGGCGCGACCTGGACACCGGCAACCCGGTACCCGCCCATACACCCGGACCGCGTGAAGCCGACCACTTCAGCCGGATAGGTCTTATTGGACGAATAGGTCCTGTCATCCGGCTCGACGAACTCCAACTCGGGCAGCGAAAAAGCCTGCGGACGCTGGCACGGATGGATGTCGAACCTGCCCGACAGCGTTGTCGTCGACACCGCGCTGACATCGATGCCGACCACTTCGGCGTCGGGCGGGATGACCACGTTGTAGGTCGCCAGCGGCAGGCACGGCTCACCCGACTCGGACGTTGTATATTGACCGGGCAGGGCGACCACGTCGTAGCCATGAACCCGGTCGAACACGAAATCGCCGGGCGCGAACTCAACGGTCAGGCTGACCGTACCGGAAGCCGCCAGGACCAGGCCCGGCAGCAGAAAAAGGACCAGATGCCTCATGCGCATGAAACCAACCTCCAGTTGCTCAGGGAAACTTCATGACAGCGGCCGATTGCCGCCGCCACCTCAGGGAGAATCACAGGCGACTATTCTATCGCACTGCCCGGGCCGGTCAAACCGCCCTGCGGCCCCGGCCGGCTACGCGCCGAGGTCCAGTTGCCCGGGCTTCGGGCGCCTGCGTCCGAAGTGGGCGTACGCCTGCGGGGTCGCCATCCGGCCGCGCGGCGTGCGGTTGATGAACCCTTCCTGCACCAGGAACGGCTCGTACACTTCCTCCAGGGTCCCGGTGTCCTCGCCGACCGCCATCGCCAGCGACGATATCCCGACCGGGCCGCCGTCGAACTTGTCGATGATCGCAAGCAGGATCCGCTTGTCCATGTCGTCCAGCCCGCGCGCGTCCACTTCAAGCTGGCCGAGCGCGAACCGGGCGATATCGAGGTCAATCCTCTCCTTGCCTTTCACCTGCGCGAAATCGCGCACCCGGCGCAGCAGCCGGTTCGCAATCCGCGGCGTGCCCCGGGCCCGACGCGCAATCTCCATCGCCCCGTCGCCGTCGACCGCCACACCGAGGATCCGGGCCGAACGCTCGACTATCTGCAGCAGGTCCTCGGCCGGGTAATAGTCCAGCCGGAACGACATACCGAAGCGCGAGCGCAGCGGCGCGGTCAACAACCCGGACCGGGTCGTGGCCCCGACCAGTGTGAATTCATTGAGCCCGATCCGCTCGGACCGTGCGCCCGGCCCGCGGTCGATCATCACGTCGATGACGTAATCCTCGAGCGCCGGGTACATGAACTCCTCGACCGCCTTGCTGGTGCGGTGAATCTCGTCGATGAAGAACACGTCCCGCGACGCCAGCCCGGTCAGGATGCCGGCCAGGTCGACCGGTCGTTCCAGGATCGGCCCGGAGCTGCACCGGATCCCGGTCCCCATCTCTTCGGCGATGATGTAGGCGAGTGTGGTCTTGCCCAGCCCGGGCGGGCCGAACAGGAGCACGTGTTCGAGCGGCTCGTTCCGCATCCGGGCCGCCTCCACGAACACACGCAGGTTCTCCTTCACCTTGTCCTGGCCGACGAACTCGTCCAGCCGGCGCGGCCGGATCTGTTCGTCCAGCTCCTCCTCGCCGTTCAACCGGCGCGGGGTAACCAGTCGTTCCTTGTCGTCCACGGCCTATGCCTGTTTCTGCTGCAGCGCGAGTTTCAGCAACTGCTCCAGCGTGGTGTCGTCGGTCACGTCAACCCGGGCGATCCGCACCCGGGCTTCTCTCCGGGTGAGACCGAGTGAGACCAGCGCCGCTTCGGCGTCGGCCAGCAGCGGGGTGGAAGTCTCGACCGGCACCGTCACGTCGGCCAGTTCCTTGAGCACGCGCTGCGCCTTCTTCGGGCCGATGCCGGGCACGGTCTGCACCACGTCGATCCGGCCGGCTGCGACCACCTCCAGTATCTCCGCCGGGCTGAACCGGGACAGGAAATTGAGGCCGGCCTTCGGCCCGATCCCTTTGACCGAAAGCAACATCCGGAACACGTCGCGCTCGTCCGGGTCCAGGAAACCGTACAGTTCGAGCCCGTTCTGGGTGAACCGCGGCACCACCAGCAGCCGGACCGAACTTCCCACGAGACCGACCCGGTTCGAGGTGGACAACGGCACACCCAGGTCGAACCCGATCCCGCCGCAGTCGACCACCAGCCGGGTCGACCTCTTCTCGGCGACCTTGCCGCACAGGACCGATATCATCGCCGCCCGCCCGGGGTCCGACGGCGACTCATGCAGCAGGCGGCTGCGAGCGCGTCCGCCGCATGTTCCGGCACGTTGTCATCGAGACCAAGCAGTTGCTTGACCATGTAATTCATCTGCGCCTTCGAGGCCCGACCACTGCCCGTGGTCGCCAGCTTGATTGTCGCCGGCGTCACTTCCTCGACCGGCACGCCTTCCCGGGCCAGCACGTACATGAGAACGCCACGGGAATGGGCGGACAGGATTACGCTCTTCGCCCCGACCGTCTTGAAGAAGAGCGTCTCGATTGCGGCGCGGGTCGGCTTCGTGCGCCTGATTACGCGGGTCAGCTCGCGACCGAGCGTCTCGAGCCGCTGTGGCACAGGCTCGGAGGACCTGGTCTTGATGACCCCGAACTCGACCACGCGATTGTCCTGGATGACACCGAAACCGCTGGCGCTCAGGCCGGGATCGATGCCGATAATCCGGTCGGGAATCTCAGGCCTGCGACACCCGTTCGAGGACATCGTCCGGGATGTCGAAATTGGCATACACCTGCTGAACCTCGTCCAGGTCCTGAAGCAATTCGACCAGCTTGAGCACTTTGGCCGCGTCCTTCTCCGAAACCGACACCGTATTGGAGGCAATCTGGGTGAGCTCGGCGGTCAGCCACCCGATCCCGGCGTCACGCAACTGCTGCTTCACGGCCTCGAAATCCTCGATTGTGGTGATGACCGAGTAGCCACCGTCGTCGGTCTGGATGTCCTCGGCGCCGGCTTCGAGCGCCGCGTTCAGCACCGCATCCTCCTCCGCCTTGTCCTTCGCGATGACGATCAACCCGCGTGGCTTGAACTGCCAGGCGACACACCCGGCCGCGCCCATGCTGCCGCCGTACTTGTCGAACGTCCGCCGCACCTCGGAATGGCACCGGTTCTTGTTGTCGGTCAGCGCCTGGACCAGGATTGCGACGCCGCCGTGTCCGTAGCCCTCGTAGGTCAGTTCCTCATACGTGACACCGGGCAGTTCACCGGTCCCTTTCTTGATGGCGCGCTCGATGTTCTCGGCCGGCATGTTGATGCCTTTGGCCGTCTCCATCGCGGTGCGCAACCTCGGGTTCATATCAGGGTCCCCGCCGGTCCGGGCCGCGGTCGTGATTTCACGGATGAGCTTGGAGAAGGCCTTTCCGCGCGCGGCGTCGGTCTTTGCCTTCTTATGCTTTATTGTCGCCCATTTAGAATGTCCGGACATTACAATCCTCCTGTGGAGTTCAAGAGCCAGCCTCATTGTAGGTTGGCCACGTGCGCTGTCAACACCCGTCCGAACGGACAGCTTGACAATCGTGACGTCGCCGACTAACGTTTCCCCATGGTTGCACTCGCACTGATCCTGAGTCTCTTCGCAATTGACCCGGCTGCCGGCACGGCCGGGTTCGACTTCCTTCGGATAACGCCCAGCGCCCGGGAAGCCGCCATGGGCGGGGCCGCCGTCGGCCATGGTGACAGCCCGATGGCTTTCTGGTTCAGCCCGGCGCTCGCCGCGCAGGCCGTGGAGCAGCGAGCCCAGGTCGGCTACGTCAACTACGTCGGCGGTATCCACATCGGGTCGGTCGCCTACTCCCGCCCGGTCTCGGACCGCCAGGGAATCGGCATCGGCGTCGTCTATCTCAACTCCGGGACGATGAAGCGCACCGACCCGCTCGGCAACGAGTTGGGCACGTTCGGCGTCTCGTTCGCCGACGTCAACGTCAGCGGCTCCTACCTGCTGACGGACATCATCACGGTCGGGCTCGGGGTCCAGGGGCTGTACGGTTCGATTGACACGTTCTTCACGCTGGGTTTCGCCGGCAATGCCGGGGCGACCTTCCGGCTGCCGATTGAAGGTCTCGAAGGCCTGAACGCCGGGATTGTGGCCCGCAACCTCGGCTACCAGGTCAAGGCGTTCCAGTCCGGCCGCGACCCGATGCCGATTGAGTTCGCGGTCGGGCTCGCG
The DNA here is from genome assembly GCA_965371675.1 of uncultured bacterium. GTDB lineage: Bacteria > Hydrothermota > Tepidihabitantia > Tepidihabitantales > Tepidihabitantaceae > DSBX01. Next base: position 8,305 of record CBDUZK010000050.1, read on the forward strand.
TACCAGCCGAACTACTCGCTCAACCTCGCCGTCGACGTGGTCAAACCGCTCGACAACCGGGTCCACGTCCGCGCCGGCATCGAAGGATGGGTCGGGGACGCGGTCGTACTCCGGGCGGGCTACAACACGCTCGGCTCCGACCTGCAGTCCGGCGGTGGTGGGGACATCCTCGCCGGCCTGTCGACCGGGCTCGGCATCCGCTACGGAGACTACCAGGTCGACTACTGCTTCATCCCGATGGTCGAACTCGGCATGGCCCATCGGATTTCGTTCTCGCTGGGCCTCTAGACACAGTCGCTTCGGATGAAACAGCAATTCATCAAAGACCTGAAGCCGGGTGTGCCGGTCGACGACATCTTCTACCTCACGCGCCGCGACGTCAAGGAACGGCGGGACGGCGGCGCGTTCATGACGTTCCAGTTCCAGGACCGTAGCGGCACCGTTTCCGGCATCATGTGGGACCGCGTGGAAGACGCGCTGCTGTGCACCGAGCCCGGCGGGTTCTACCACGTCCAGGGTAAACTCGGCGACTACCAGGGCAAACCGCAATTGACCGTCACGGCCATCTATCCCGCCGCGGATGACGAAATCAACCGGGACGACTTCCTCGCGGCGAGCCGCTACGACCGGGCGGAGATGCTCGGGAAAATCAAGAGCTATATCGAGTCGGTCAAGAACCCGCACCTTCGCAAGCTGCTGGACTCCTTCTTTGACGACGAGAAGTTCACCGCGCAGTTCTCAATGGCGCCGGGTGGGGCGATGGTCCATCACGCCTACCTCGGCGGGCTGCTCGAACACACCCTCTTCATGTGCCGGATGGCGGAAACCGCGGGCAGCATCCACGAAGAGGTCGATGCCGACCTGCTGATGACCGGGGTCATCCTCCACGACATCGGCAAAATCCACGAGTACGTGTACGAATCCGCCCTGGACCACACCTACGACGGCCGGCTGCTCGGCCACATCACCATCGGCTACGACATGGCGAAACGCCGGATCGATGGCATCAAGGATTTCCCGGAAGAGCTGGCCCGCATGGTACTCCACATCATCCTGTCCCATCACGGCCGGATGGAGTTCGGGTCACCCAAGACCCCCAAGTTCGTCGAGGCGCAGATCGTCTACTTCCTCGACAACATGGACGCCCGCGTGGCGATGTTCCGCACCGCGGTGGACCGGAACGCGGGCACCAAATGGACCGACTACCAGATCTACCTGGAGACCAACGTCTACATCCGCGACCGGGCCGACTGACCCCTCCGGGCCTTCCTGGAAATGGAAGACGACCTCTCCGGGTTCAGGGCCGCCTGCCGCGAGCTCAATCTCAACCTGTCTGAATCCCGGCTTGCATCGCTGCTGCGCCATGTGGAACTGATCCGGGACTGGAACGCCCGCATCAACCTCGTATCACGGAAGGACGCTGGTCGGATCCTCAACTACCACGTGGTCGACTCACTGGCCGCCGCGCGGTATCTGCCTCCCGCCGGCCGCGCGTGTGACATCGGGTCCGGAGCCGGCCTGCCCGGAATCCCGCTGGCAATCGCCCGACCGGATACTCAGGTTGTCCTGCTGGAATCATCCGGCAAGAAAACCGGTTTTCTCACGTCAGCCGTGGAGGAACTGGCATTGGCCAACGCAACCATAGTCAATCAGCGAGCCGAGGAAACCACCCCGCTGGACTGCGACGTAGTCCTGAGTCGCGCCACCGGCCCCCTGCGGCGGGTACTGAAGCAGGCGGACCGTCACCGCCGGAAGACCGGCATCATCCTGTTCTTCAAGTCCGCAGCCTCGGTCGGGCAGTTTGACCTGGCCCGCGGCCTGCTCGAACGACTCCATCTCACCGTACTCCGTGACGATACGGTAATCCTGCCGCTGACAGGCATCCCGCGCCGCTTCGTTGTTGTCGGGTCGGTCTGCTGACAACCCCGGTTCCCACCCAAAGAAAAGAAGGCCCATCTCAGGCCTTCATTTCTTGTTCTTCGAGAATGAAACCACATAAAGCGTGTTCGGGTCGTGCATCACTCTTAGAAAGGAGGTGATCCAGCCGCACGTTCCCGTACGGCTACCTTGTTACGACTTCGCCCCAGTCATCAGCCCCGCCTTGGGCCCTCACAAAGGAGGGACTTCGAGCGTTGCCAACTTCCATGGCGTGACGGGCGGTGTGTACAAGACCCGGGAACGTATTCACCGCTGCATGCTGATCAGCGATTACTAGCGATTCCTTCTTCAAGCAGGCGAATTGCAGCCTGCTATCCGAACCATGGCTGTCTTTGAAGATTAGCTTCACCTTGCGATGTTGCGACCCATTGTAACAGCCACTGTAGGACGTGTGTAGCCCTGGGCATAAGGGCCATGATGACTTGACATCATCCCCACCTTCCTCCTCCTTAACGAAGGCAGTCCCTCTAGAGTGCACCGCAGAACGGTTAGCAACTAGAGGCAGGGGTTGCGCTCGTTGCGGGACTTAACCATACACCTCACGGCACGAGCTGACGACAGCCATGCAGCACCTGTGCAGGCTCCGGGGAAAAACCCCGGTCGGTTCCCTTTCGGGTTCCTACCACCAGCATGTCAAGCCCAGGTAAGGTTCTTCGCGTAGCATCGAATTAAACCACATCCTCCACCGCTTGTGCGGGTCCCCGTCAATTCCTTTGAGTTTCAACCTTGCGGCCGTAGTCCCCAGGCGGCACACTTATTGCGTTAGCTGCGGCACGGAAACTCGCGTTCCCACGCCTAGTATGCATCGTTTACGGCTAGGACTACCAGGGTATCTAATCCTGTTTGCTACCCTAGCTTTCGTGTCTCAGCGTCAGGAGCATTCCAGAAACCTGCCTTCGCTATTGGCGTTCCTTCCGATATCTACGCATTTTACCGCTACACCGGAAGTTCCAGTTTCCTCTCCTGCCCTCTAGACTAGTAGTTTCAACAGCACTTTCCCGGTTGAGCCGGAAGCTTTCACCATTGACCCACCAGTCCGCCTACACACCCTTTACGCCCAGTAAATCCGGACAGCGCTCGCCCCCTACGTATCACCGCGGCTGCTGGCACGTAGTTAGCCGGGGCTTCCTTTGGGAGTACCGTCACTGTTCCGGCAGTTACTCCGAAACAGCCTCGTTCCCCCTGACAGGAGTTTACATCCCGAAAGACTTAATCCTCCACGCGGTGTCGCTGGGTCGTGCTTGCGCACATTGCCCAAATTTCTAGACTGCTGCCTCCCGTAGGAGTGGGGACCGTGTCTCAGTTCCCCTGTGGCCGATCACGCTCTCACGCCGACTATCCGTTGTTGCCAAGGTGGGCCGTTACCCCGCCTTCAAGCTGATGGAACAAGAGCCTCTCCCGAGGCGGCACCTTGCAGCGCCTTTACTGAAGAAGAGATGCCTCCTCCGCAGCAGATAGAGTATTAGCTTGCCTTTCGGCAGGTTATCCTCATCCTCGGGGTAAGTTGCCCATGCATTACTCACCCGTTCGCCGCTGGACGCATCCCGGTATTGCTACCAGAATGAATCCCGCTCGACTTGCATGTCTAAGACACACCGCCAGCGCTAGTCCTGGGCCAGGATCAAACCCTCCAAGCGAATAATCTTGGAAGGAAATTGGCACGGCCCGAACACGCTTTTGGGTTACATCCGAATTATCAAAGAGCGATACCTCTGTAGTTGAGAATAACCAAATCGGACGACTTGTCAACACATGTTATGCGCACCCCGTCAGGTCGCATCACGCTATGCCACAAGGGCTTAGCGACCGACAGCATTACGCGTGGAACTGCGCGTGTTCAGGGGGCGGAACACGCAGCCATAATCCGCAAGCTCGACCCGGTTCTGGACCTCAGCGGGTAACAACCACCCTGGCGCCCACGTCCACCCCGTCCGCCGAAACCACCGGGAAGTAGACGCCCGGAGCCACGTGGCGCAGGTCCAGCGCCGGCCGAACCGAACCCGGCGGACAACAAGGCAAGCTTGCCACCGCCCGGCCCCGATCGGATTCGGAGCAATGTCAAGCCAGTGGAACCGCAAAGCAGAATCGTCCACAGCCGACCGAGAGACCCGGTGGTCGCATCCGGACGAACGAAGGTGAAGCCCGCGGCGCACAGGACTCCAGGGCATCGGCACAACACCTGTTCCCGGGAAAAGAAGAACGGCGGCAATACTGGCCCCCGCCGTAACCCGGAACAACCGTCTGCAGGGCTATTCCAGGCTGTCAGACCGGGCAGTCAAGCCGACTCGACGTTCTTGGAATCGGGTTTCTTCGGATTGTTGCTCTTGGAGGAATCGCCGCTCTTGGAATCGACCTTCTTGTCACCCTTCCCATCCGGCTTCCCTTCCGACTTCGGTGGAACCGGCTTGCGCTTGTAGTCGGTTTCGTAGAAACCGGACCCCTTGAATATCAGGCCACCACCGCCCGAAATCAGCCGCTCGACCCGGCGGGATCGGCACCTGGGACACGAACGCACCGGCGGGGCGGTGATGCGCTGGAAACGATCAAACCGGTGCCCGCACTTGCGACACCGGTACTCGTAGGTTGGCATGCCGGGAAACGAGCGGGGCGGGGAATACTCCCCGCCCCGCTCCGGTTCGTACTAGTAGTCCATCCCGCCGCCGCCCGGCATCGGAGGCATTGCTTTCTCCTTCTCGGGCAGTTCGACGATGGCGCACTCGGTCGTGATCATCAGGCCGGCAACACTGGCCGCATTCTGCAACGCGGCGCGGGTCACCTTGGTCGGATCGAGAATACCGGCAGCAATCATGTCGCCGTATTCATCCGTCGCAGCATTGAAGCCGAAAGCACCTTTGCCGTTAATAACTTTATCGGCAACGATAGCACCTTCACTACCGGCATTAATAGCA
>CBDUZK010000051.1:0-12721 GCA_965371675.1 uncultured bacterium
GTCCTGGGGGCCGAAGAAACTGCGGGTACTGCTTGCCAGAGAAGGTTTCAGTCGAGCCGAGATACCGAGCGTGGCCACCATCGGGCGGATTCTCTTGCGGTCGGGTCTCAGCGCAAGGAAAGGCCACGGCCGTCCGCGCCGCTGGGAGCCGGAAGGCCCGTTGAGCAAGGCTCAGGGGCCAAATGACGTATGGACGGTGGACTTCAAAGGCTGGTGGCGGACGGGAGACGGGAAACGTTGCGAGCCGCTGGGGATTCGGGATCTCTACAGCCGCTATATCCTGTGTCTACGGCCGATGGTGCGGCGCAGAACAGAAGAAGTGAAGAATATCTTCGAGGAGGTGTTTGAGCGTTACGGGCTGCCTGACGTCATCCGCAGCGACAACGACTCTCCGTTTGCGTCAATGACCGGGCCACACGGACTGACCCGGCTCAGCGCATAGTGGCGGACACTAGGCATCAAGCCTGACCGGATCGAGCCGGGACATCCGGAACAGAACGGCAGCCATGAGCGTATGCACCGGGACATAGCGGGAGAGGTCGAGGGGCAGCCGTCGGCGACGCTTGAGGAAGAAGCGAAGCGGTTGGAACACTGGCGCGTAGACTACAACGTGCGCCGTCCGCATGAGGCGTTGAAGATGAAGATGCCCGGGGAAGTCTACCGTTGTTCGAAACGGCGGCTGGCCGGCGTGAAACCGTATGCCTACCCGTGCAGCTTCGATCGACGGCGCGTACGCCAGGATGGATATATACGCCTCCATGGCCGACGTGTATACCTGAGCGAGGCTCTAGGCAAGATGGAAGTCGGGCTGGAACGACTGGACGAAACCAGTTGGCGCGCATGGTACTGCGACCTTGCGCTCTACGAGATCGAGCTGACCGACGACGGAATCCTGCGTCGGCCCGCAACCGGTTACCCGGCGGCTGCCGACGAAGGCTGTAACCTATGTCCTGATAATAAAGCGTTACCCATGTCCTGATCTTGACATCTTCTGCCGACCCCACCCGACCCCCTACCGGCTTCCCTGGGTAGCCTGGATAGTGGCTGGGACAGCCGCCAGGGTAGCCGATACCCGGATAGCTATCTGTGCGGTTCCCCATATGGTTTAGACAGTTATCATCCTAGTTGCCAGGCTGGTCGCTAGCCTAACCGCAAGGATAACGGCATGGATAACCGCTAGCCTAGCCACTTGGACAGCCACCAGGGGGGCTATCCCCGGGGCTACCCCCCTGGCGGCTCTCCCAAGCACCCTGGTTCGTGGGTGCTTCTTGGGGTAAGTGGCGCAACAGCGTTGGTTAGGCTGAATAGTCCGGCCGAGAAGCAGTCCAAAACCGAGGAGTGCTCAGCCCTCACTCCACGCTCGCTTCCAGTTGCCCGCCGAAGTCGTAGACCGGGTTTGGGCACAGGCGACACCCGGCCCCGAAGGCGAGTCGTGCGCGTCCGAAGACCCGGACCGCGGCCCCGGTGCTGAATCGCCAGCCAGTTTTTGAGGTGCTGAAGCTCGTGCCGATGCGCATCGGCGCGGGCTCGTGCAGGTACATTCTCGTACCGGTGCCGTCGATGTCGAATCGGCCCGCGCTGAGGGCCAGTTGCAGTGAACCGGTGTCGAAACGCACGGCCAGGGCTGCCATCCGACCGCGCCCGATGTTGGAGTCCGGGTAGCGGTCGGCCAGGGTCAGCGTGCCCCGCACCCGCTTGCTCACGTCGCAATCGATTGTGAGCTTGCTGGTTCGATACCGCGGCTGGTCCAGTCTGAATCCCCGCCCGAGGCGCAGTTCGAACCGGAACGGACCTGCGGTACGACCCAGCGTTCCGTCGATGCGCGCGGGCAGTGAGTCGTTGACGTAGTCGCGGTAGGTGTTCCCGCGCACGCCGATGACGAAACCGGCCGCCTCCCACCGGAACCGCGCGCGGGCATAGAGCCGGTCGCGTCGGCCGGTCAGGCTGCGCCAGCGACCGAGCGGTGCGAAGTAGTCACGCTGGTATCCGAGCAGCCCGAACCCGATTGCCAGGGCATCCCAGTTGCCGTTCAGTTCAAACGCGCCGGCGCACCCACCGCCGGTTGACGCCGCACCTTCGAGCGCGAGCCGGTAGTCGTTGAACCGAACGTCGGCGGCCAGGCCGCCACAGGTCAGGTTGTCTCCCCGGAACGAACCGAATGTATCGGATGGCGCGAACCCGCGGCTGTAGCGAACGTGACCGACGCCGGCCGACAGGTCGAGCCCGGCCCGGTGCCGGGATACCGTGACCCCGGCCGATGTCTCGAAGACGGTGTTGTGCTCCGCCTGTGCCGCCGAATCGTCGTGCCTGCCGGTGAGGCGGAGCCGCTCGACCGTACCGTCCGGGTTCAACCGGGCGTCCCGGCCGACCCATGACCCGAACCCGACCGCACGCCAGTCGCCACGGCTCACCTCGACCCCGGCGCCGCGCAGCCCGCGCGTTTCCAGCGACGCCCGCACCAGCCGCAGGTGCAACGGCCCCCGCACGTCCTCGCCCCAGCGGGCGGAGCCGCGCCGCTGCGGGCCGCTGAACACAAGCCCGAGCCCAATGCCATGGGTGTAATGCCCGAGCACAAAGCTGGCCGCGCGTCCTTCGTAGCCAAGCCCGAATCCGAGCCAGTCGATGACCCCGGGTTCATCTTGGTCCCGCTCGCCCATGACCACGCCCCGCCAGGGCGCGCGCTCGACCATGGCCCTGGCCTGACCCGACGTCCGTTGGAGAGGACCACCGAGCGAGTCGATCCGCGCCCGGGCCGTCAAGCCTCCATTCCAGTCGGGCACCCGGTCCCGCACCGTCACGACCGGGGCGAGCAGGCGATACCATTCGTCCGTCACCCCGCGCACCTGCCTGATGTCCGAAACGCGGACGAAACCGCCGAGTGAATCGCGACAACGTACAATCCGGTACGCGAGCATCGGGTCCAACCACGGTATCTCCAGCAGGTCAGCGGGGGTCGCCCGGTTCAGGTCGATTGGAAACGCCAACAGCCGTTCAACCTGCTCCTGCAGCGCGATGTCGTCTTCATCCGGTGGCGCCTCGGGGAAAATGTCCGCGGGAACAACGCTCAGCACCAGGACCAGCAGCAGGGCCGTCACCACCCGACCCGGAACCCGACGACGTGCGTGTCCCTCAACTGCGCGTGGTACTGGTAGGCGTAATCCACACTCACCGGGCCGACCTGCAACTCGACCCCGGCCCCGTATCCCAGCGGCGGGTAGCGCATGCCGACACGCAATCCTAACTGCGGTATCAACCGGAACTCGGCCCCGAGACTGCCCGCGAGGACATCCTGCGTGTAGGTCAGGTCCGATGCCAGAAGCAGGGTCTCGACTGGCCGGCCCGCGGCAGCGACCAGCACGGTGTACGGGACCTCATCCCCGTTGGCGAACCGCGGCATGTTGACGCGGCGCACCGCGGCCCCGAGTTGGAATCCGGCCCGTTCCCAGTGCACGCCCAGGTCGAGCACGGGCGCGACGTCGATGCCGGACCGGTGCTTGTCGACCACCAGGCAGTGAAGGCCGGCACCTGCCGCCAGTCCGCCCGGCAGCGACAGTCCACCGGCAAGCTGCAGGTCCCATTCCCGGAACCGGTCGAATGACAGGTCGGTCAGCGCGGCGGCGAAAGCCCAGTCTCCACCCGACCCTGCACCGGCCGCCCGGGCCCAGTTGAGGCCGCCTAGCCCATAGGGCCGGCAGTAGTTGCCGCCGATTGACCAGCCGTGTGTGCGGGAAACGAGTGCGGGGTTCAACGTCAGGGCGCCCTGCCAGTCCGGAACCGCCCCTCCGGCAAGCATCGACGCGGCCGGCCCGGCCGGCATGTCGAATTCGAACGCGAACAGGACCAGCGCGGTCAGCAGTATCGACATATCCCTCAGTGCCCCCGGGACCGAACGCCGGGACCGGGCCCGGCTACCTCACGTAGTAAAGAAAACGCCCGCAGTTCGGGCAGGACACCAGCTCGGTGCGGCAGCGAACGGTCAGGTCTGAGGGAAGCTTGACATAGCAGCCTCCGCAGAACTCACGCACGACCTGGACGATGACGCGCCCGCCGTACCGCTTCATAATCCGTTCATAGACGATGAGCAGTTTCGGGTCGATTTTCTTGGTGAGCTTCGCGCGCTCCTTCTCGGCTATCCTGACGAACTCGTCCAATGGCGCGGCCTTCTTGAAACCCGCGGGGTAATGATTGGACTCGATGTCACGCAGGATGTGATCGAACTCCTCGAGCGCGCGCAGCGTTTCGATCCTGGAGTTCATTTGATCTTCTCTTCCAGGCTGCGCACAAGCTCGATGAACTCCTCCGGCGTCTGCGGGTCGAACAGCCGCTTCCCCTTGGCGAGTTCCTGGCACACCATCGCGACCCGGCCCAATGCTATCAGGTACTGATTGCCATGATCCTGCGGGGGGGCCATGATCAGGAAAAACAGGGAGGCGGGTTTCTTGTCGACCGAATCGAACTCCACTCCCTTGGCGGACCGGCCCACCGCAATCTCCAGGCTGTTGATCAGCAGCGACCTGCCATGGGGAATTGCAATCCCGTTGCCGATGCCGGTTGACCCCAGTTCCTCACGTTTCTGCAGCGTCTGCAGCAGGGCCTTCGCGCCATCGCCGGTCTTGACCATTCCCACCAGTTCGCGGAGCACGTCGGTCTTCTTGCGGCTCTTCATGTCGAGATTGACCCGTTCGGGCACAAGCAAAGACGTCAAGTTCAATCAGCACCTCCTGTCAGCAGCCCGGCATGCCGGGGACGGCACGCTGTGGCTTATTGGTCATCTGTCGGGAAACGTTTCTGCGGCAGGTCGCCCCATAGCCTGTCGAGACCGTAGAACTGCCGAGCGTCACTGAGGAAAATATGCACCACTACGTCGACATAGTCAAGCAAAATCCACCGGCCATTCTCCATGCCCTCGATGTGGTACGCGCGCTCGCCTTCCTGTTTCAACCTGGACGCCATTTCTTCCGCAATCGCCTGGGCATGGATTGTCGAACTGGCGGACGCGATAACGAAGTAGTCGGCCAGTTCGGAATGGCCGCGCAGGTCGATGGATACCAGGTCCTCGCCCAGCTTGTCGCGGACAACGTCGCAGACCCGGTCGACCAGCGCCGAGACTTCCATCCTATTGCAGTGGAACCACGTTCGGAAAATACTGCCGGTAGTCGGCGCCGACAATCACCCGCGCATGCAGGTACGCGGCCGAATCGAGCACAACCGCCACCGCAGGCATCAGCCGCTCGCGCAGCGGGACAAACAGGAAACGCTTGCGCACCGAAAGGGCTTCCGCGATTGCCCGGGCATTGGTCGCATCCGGGTCGAGCAGGTCGACGACCGTCGTGGTCGCGTGGGCCGAATCCGAGTTGCCGGTTCCGTAGACGTCGAAGCCGCGGCGGAGCAACTCGTCCGCGACCGCCCGGGCGACGTGCGGAACCCGGCACCCGTTATGCACTTCGATACTGACCGACTTCGGGTCGAAATCGACCTCCGGCTCGACGACCAGGAAACGCCACGCCACCGAGATACCGATTGCCACAATAACACCCGCAGCCAGGATTGCCACAAGCTTCCTCACGCCTCCTGCCCGCTGCGCCGTTCCAGCTCGGCGGCGACCGCTTCGAACTGCTCGGGCGTGTTGATTCCCATGATGTCGCGTTCGTCCTCCGCGACCACCGCGACCACGTGCCCGCCCTCGGCTTCCAGGTCGCGCACCGCGTCAGTCAGGTAGTACTCACCGGTCACCGGGCTAGGCTTGATCCGCTGCAGGACCGGCAGCAGCCGGCCCCAGCGGAACGCGTACACCCCGGCGTTTATCTCGGTGATGCGCCGGACCTCGTTGGTGGCGTCACGTTCCTCCACAATCGCGCGCACATGACCGCCGTCGCCGCGGACGACGCGACCATAGCCATGCGGGTCGGCAAAGCGGGCGGTGAGCACCGCGACGTCCACCCCGGACTCGCGGCGGGCGGCCAGCAGCCGCATGATCGTCACCCCGGTCAGCAGCGGGGTGTCGCCGCACAACACGACGCACTCCTCGTCATCGTCAACCAGCTCCCGGCAGCAGAGCACCGCATCCGCCGTGCCCCGTTGCTGCTCCTGCACCACGAAGTCGACGTCAGGAGCGGGGAAAGCCGCCTCCACCTGCTTGCGGGCGCTGCCCACGACCACGACGATGCGATTGAGTCCCGCGGTCCGGGCCGCGTCAACCACGTACGCGAGCACGGGTTGACCACGTAGCGACAGCAGTACTTTGGGAATCGACGACCGCATCCTCTTGCTTTTCCCGGCCGCGAGGACGATCGCGGTCATCGGACGATACGGTTCTGGTGGTCGACGTTGACGCGGACGAGTTCGTGGCCGCCGAGCGACTCGTCGTCGATGAGCACCGTGCTCATGACGATGACTTCATCGCCGACCTCACCCAGCCGCGCGGCCGCGCCGTTGAGGACGCATGCACCCGAGCCGTCGGGTGCCTCGATTGCGTAGGTCTCGAACCGCTCACCGTTGTTGACGTTCACCACCAGCACGACCTCGCCCGGCAGGATATCGGCCGCCTTCATCAGGCCGCTGTCCAGTTCCAGGCTGCCTTCGTACTTGAGATTCTTGTCGGTGACGGTGAGCCGCTGGATCTTCGACTTGACCATCTTGCGCAGACGGGCCACTGGGCGCTATTGCTTCTTGGTGCGACTCTTCTTCTTGTCGGGCTTCTTCTCCGCAGCGGCCTTCTTCGACTTGCGGCCACCGGCCTTACGGGCCTTCTCCTTGGCCCGCTTGTCCTTCTGCGAATCCTCGCGCACCACGAGCTCCAGGAGCGCCATCTCGGCCGCGTCGCCTTCACGCGGCCCGAGCCGGTAGATACGCGTGTACCCGCCCGCGCGCCCGGTGAACCGGGGACCGATATCGTTGAACAGCTTGCGCAGCACTTCGCGGTCGGTGATGAACCGGCCTGCGTGCCGCCGGGCCGCCAGCGTGCCGAGCAGGGAGAACCGCACCAGCCGTTCGGCGTAGCGACGGGCTTCTTTGGCCTTGGGGAGCGTGGTCTGAATCCGCTCGTGGATGAAGAGCGACCGGACCAGGTTCTTGAGCAGGGCGCGGCGCGGATCCCGCGTCCGGCCAAGCTTCTTCTTCCCGCTGCGGTGCCGCATGACTAGTCCTTCGGCTCCGGCCCGACCACGTCCATCCCGAAGGTCAGGTTCATGTCTTCCAGGACCTTTCTCAGTTCCTCAAGCGACTTGCGTCCGAAGTTCTCGATGTCGAGCATCTCCTTCTCCGTCCGCTGGACCAGGTCACCGACCGTCTGGATTGATATCTTGTCGCCGGTCCGTTTGGAACGGCCCTTCTTGAGGCAGTTGAGCGCCCGGTTGGAAAGCTCGAGTTCTTCGATATCCATCCCGAGCGTCTCCATAATCCGGTCCTGGTCACGAAAGAGCCTCTCCTCCTCGATGAACTCCGGTTCCTTCTCGGACGGCACCAGCACGTTCATGTGGTTCTTGACAATCGTAGCGGACTGGATCAGCGCCTCGTCCGGACGGACCGAGCCGTCGGTCCATATCTCCAGGTGTACCTTCTCGAAGTCGGTCCGGTCCTGCACCCGCATCTGCTCAACCGTGAAGCTGGCCTTCTTTACCGGCGAGAAGAAGGCGTCGAGGTAAATCGTTCCCTCGGGCGCGGTCTGGTTCCGCCTCAGGCGCTCCGCCGGCACGTAGGCCCGGCCGTTCTCAACGACCAGTTCCATGCTCACCGACCGGCTCTTGTCCGATACGGTCAGGATCACTTCGTCGGGATTGGCGATGATAATCTCGGGCGGCACGGTGAGATCCTTCGCGGTGAACTCGCGCTGGCCCTTGGTGTGAAGCGTGCACGTCCTCGGCGTCTCCGACCAGAGCCGCAGCCGCAGCCGCTTGAGGTTGAGGATAATCTGCGGAACGTCCTCAACGACGTCCTCGATAGTGCAAAACTCGTGGGCCACACCATCAATCCGCACCTGCGTAATCGCAGCGCCCTGCACCGAGGACAGGAGGGCGCGACGCATGGCGTTCCCGATGGTATCGCTCCATCCTTTCTCCAGCGGGGCGAGAGTGAACTTCGCGTAGGACTCCGTTGCGGTGTCCTGGTCGATATCCAGCTTCTCCGGAACAATAAAACGCTTGAGTTTCATCGTGAGTAAAGCTCCACAATTAGCTGCGTGTTACAGGGCACGTCTTTGACGTCCTCGGGCGTCGGCTCGTGGACAATCACGCCGCTCAGGTTGTCGGCATTGACCGTGAGCCACGTTGCCTCAGGCGCCTGGTTGTTGGCGATAATCGGCTTGATGAACTTGGCGGCCTTGTCGCTCTTCACTCCGATTGACTGGCCGTCTTTCACCAGGTAGGAAGGAATGTTCACCCGTCGGCCGTCGACCGTGATGTGGCCGTGCCCGACAAACTGCCGCGCCTGCGCCCGCGAGTCCGCAAACCCGAGCCGGAACACGACGTTGTCGAGTCGGCGCTCAAGCTGGATCACGAGTGCGGCCGCGGTGTTGGCCTGCTTGGCGGCCCGCTTGAAGTAGTTGCGGAACTGGCGTTCGAGCACGCCGTACATCATCCGCAGCTTCTGTTTCTCGCGTAACTGGATGCAGTACGCGGACTGACGACGACGGCGACGACCCCGTACGAATCCCACTTCGCCGCGCTTCATCAGCACGCACTTGTCCGAAAGGCACTTGTCACCGCGGAGAAAAAACTTCTCCCCGGCCTTGCGGCACTTCTTACACTTCGGTCCAATACTTCTTGCCATCGTCAGCCTCGGGGAAAGGAAACCTGCATCCCTGGTTGAGCCAACACCCTAGACGCGCCGCTGCTTGGGCGGCCGGCAACCGTTGTGGGGTATCGGTGTTATGTCCTTGATTGCAATGATATCCAGTCCGGCGTTCGTAAGCGAGCGGACCGCAGACTCACGACCCGGACCCGGCCCACTGATTCTGACCTCCAGCTTGCGAACACCCATACTGGCGGCCTCCTTGGCCACGGCTTCCGCGCACACTCCGGCCGCATAGGGCGTACCCTTCTTCGCGCCCTTGAAGCCGACCCGGCCCGCCGTCGACCAGCAGACCACGGCGCCGTTCGGGTCCGCAATCGTGATCAGCGTGTTGTTGAAACTGGTACTGACGTGCGCGATACACAACGCCGGGATTCTCTTCTTCGATACCTTACGTGCCACGGCTACTTCTTCCTCTTGATTGCACCGCCGCTCTTCTTGACCGACCCGGAAGTTTTCTTGGGTCCCTTGCGGGTCCGGGCATTGGTGCGCGTACGCTGGCCCTTCACCGGCAGGCCGGAACGGTGACGCATACCCCGGTAACTTCCGGTCTCGATGTACCGCTTGATGTAGGCAGTAACCCCCATCCGCAGTTCACCTTCGATCTTGTACTTCTCGTCGATTTCCTTACGGATCCGGGCGATGTCTTCTTCGGTGAGGTCCTTAACCTTACGGTCAGGTTCAATGCCCGCTGCTTCAAGAATCCGGCGCGCGATAAACGGACCTATGCCGTGAATATGCGGCAAGGCATACAATATCTTCTTCTTATCGGGCAAGTCAATACCCGCAATACGAGCCACTGGGCCTCCTGATTAGCTGGTCAGAGGTTATACAATTCTGTCTAAGTGGTAATTTATAGCGGATTTGTCCCGAATGTCAAGTCCCGCCTGACCGTCGCCGGGAATATGCTCAGTTGCCCTTGTCGGAATCGTCCCCGAGTATCTCCTGCAACAGCTCCCGCACGGCCGCCTGGTTCAACAGGCTGTCCTGCCCGGACTGGAACTTCCAGTCCGAATACTGCTCCCGCAGCATGTCCTGCTCCTGTTCCGCCGGGTCGCGGAACATGTTCTCCAGGCCCCCGATTGCCCGGCCCAGCCCCGCGGGCAGGCTGAAGTCCATGCGCTCGTCCGTCTCACCCCGGGAGGAACCCGGCTCCGCCCGCAGGTCGGCAAGCACGCCAATCCCCGCACTGCCCTGCTGGGCATGCGCCCAGGCTACGATCTCCGGCGTCGTGTCGTCCCTGCCGGCCTCGTGAATCCCGATACCCACGACCAGCATGATCAGGCAGGCCGCGGTCAGTAGTTGTGCTCTGCTGCTCAATAACCCTCCTTGCGTACATGTAATCATGCACCGGAACCTCGCATTCGCCAACCTCGACCGGCCATCGTTTGACTCGGTCGGGCGACCTCCTACAATCTCAGTCTCTCATGCCCAGTGAACGATTCGACGTGATTGTGGTCGGTGCCGGCCATGCCGGGTGCGAAGCCGCCTCGACCTCGGCCCGGCTCGGCTGCTCGACCCTGCTCATCACCGGCAACCTCGACACGATCGGCCTGATGTCGTGCAACCCCGCGGTCGGGGGCCTCGGCAAGGGCCAGCTCGTCCGTGAGGTAGACGCCCTCGGCGGCCTGATGGCGACGGCGACCGACCGTACCGGCCTGCACTTCCGCAGGCTGAACACGAGCAAAGGCCGGGCGGTGCGTTCCTCCCGGGTCCAGGTCGACCGCCAAGCCTACCGTCGGCTGATGCACCGGCAGATGGAGCGGACCGACCGGCTCGTCCTCGCCCAGGGCATGGTCGCCCGAATCCTCACCCGGGGCCGAACCGCAATCGGGGTCGAAACCGAACTGGGCGAGAAGCACCACGCGCGCACGGTCATCCTCGCGCCGGGCACTTTCCTCGGCGGGGTCGTTCACATCGGGGCCGTCAGGTTCCCGGCCGGCCGCCTCGGCGAATCACCGGCAACACAGCTCAGCCGGGACCTGCGCCGGCTCGGCCTCACCCTCGGCCGGTTCAAGACCGGCACGCCGCCCCGACTCGACCTCCGCAGCCTTGACCTCACCCGGATGACCGAGCAGCCCGGCGACGAGCCACCCCGGCCCATGTCCTTCTGGACCCGCCGACCCGCGCGCAACCGCCGCAGTTGCTACCTGACCTACACGCAACCGGCGACCCATCGCATCGTCCGGCGCAACCTCAAACACTCTCCCCTGTACGCCGGCACAATTAAGGGCGTCGGGGTCCGCTACTGCCCGTCAATCGAGGACAAAGTCGTGAAGTTCGCCGACCGCAGCCGCCACATCCTGTTCATCGAACCCGAGGGCACGGACACGGTCGAATGCTACCCGAACGGCATCTCGACCAGCCTGCCGATCCCGGTCCAGCTCCGGATGCTGCGCACCATCCCCGGACTTGAGAACTGCCGCATGCTCAGACCCGGGTACGCAATCGAGCACGACTACGTCCAGCCGACCCAGCTTCGGCCGAGCCTCGAAACGCACCGGCTCCGCAACCTGTTCCTCGCCGGGCAGATTAACGGCACGACCGGGTACGAGGAAGCCGCGGCCCAGGGGCTCATCGCCGGCATCAACGCGGCCCGGCGGGTCCATGGGCACGAGCCCTTCGTCCTGTCCCGCACCGACGCCTACATCGGGGTGATGATTGACGACCTCGTCACCCAGGGCACCGATGAGCCGTACCGGATGTTCACCGCCCGGGTCGAGTACCGCCTGCTGCTGCGCGAAGACAACGCGGCCCTTCGACTCGGCCCGGAAGCGGTCCGGCTCGGCCTGCTGTCTTCCACCCGCGCCCGGGTCCTGCGCCGCAGCGAACGGGCCCGCGACGAAGCCTTCGACTGGCTCAAGCGCAGCCGGGTCCACCCCACGACGCGCACCAATCGTCTGCTGCGACAGGCCGGCACCGCGCCCGTCCGCCAGACAATCCCGGCCATCGATATCCTGCGCCGACCGGAAGTGAGTTGGGAATCCCTCCTGGACATCATCGGGTCCGGCCCGGAAACAACCCGGGACCTGCGCGACCTGATTGAGGTTGAAGTGAAATACGCGGGCTACATCGAACGCAGCCGTCGCCAGCAGGCGCGCCTGCACGAACTCGAGTCAATCCGCATGCCGGAACGCATCGACTATCACCGCGTTCCGGGGCTGTCCACTGAAATCCGCGAGAAGCTCGACCGCAACCGGCCCGGCACTCTCGCGCAGGCCCGCAACCTGCCGGGCGTCACACCCGCCGCGGTGTTCGCGCTCCTCGTTCACCTGAAGGCAACCAGATGACACCCATCGACAACCGCAACGCCCTGTCCGACCTCACCCTGCGTCACGACTCGGTGGCGTTCGGCGTGGCCGACCTCGGGTCTCTGTCGACCGACGACTTCCTGCTCCCGGCCGGAACCACCAATCGCCTGCGCTACGGCGTGAGCGTCGCCCTGCCGCTCTCACCCGCGGTCCTGGATACGCTGCCCGACCACCCGAACCGGCTGTACGAACATCACTACCGGCAGGTCAACTTCGCGCTCGACCGGCTCGGCCTGGCCCTGGCCCAGCGGATAGGACAACTGGGCCACTCGGCCCTGCCGATTCCCGCGTCCCAGATTGTCGACTGGCAGGACCAGCGGGGACACCTGTCGCACAAACGGGTGGCGGTCGGGGCCGGCGTGGGCTGGCTCGGCCGCAACAACCTGCTCGTCACCCCGACCCACGGGGCCCGGGTCCGGCTCGTGACCGTGCTGACCGACCTGCCACTGCCGACCGACAGCCCGCTCGACCGTGACTGCGGCGACTGTCGCGACTGCATCCCGGTCTGCCCGGCCCGCGCAATCCACGAACACCAGGGCGAGTTCGACCACCTGGCCTGCTTCGAAATGCTCAAGGAGTTCCAGCGCCAGCGCTACGTCGGACAGTACATCTGCGGCCTGTGC
>CBDUZK010000052.1:0-12627 GCA_965371675.1 uncultured bacterium
GTGCCGCGGGGTGCCTCGGGGGCTGGGGAACGGGTCATCTGGGTCAGATGAGCGCTTCCCCACCGGCCACCGACTTGGTGGCACGCGAAGCATATATGCGGGGTTACCGTCACGGCGTCTCGCGGAGCAATGTCATGGCACTTTTGGTCGGCGGCGGAACCACTGTCTTGGCAATCGTGCTGACTGCGTATCTCGTGTCATCCTCCTACTAGGAGCAGGCAGACAACCTAGCCCGTTGACGGCTGGGAGATTCCGGGGACATAATAAGAGATTGTTGACATTCGCCCCACATTCAACAATGAAGTGCAACACTTGGGAGGCAAGACGAAAGGAGCTATCCTAAGCGGCTATGCACAAGAAGTCCCGACACCTATCGCGGGTAGAGCGCGGTCAGATCATGTTCATGTCGTGGTGCGGCAAGAGCATCTCGGAATATCGGAGACATAATACTATTTGTTTTGCGTTCGCAGTCGGGGTCTGCCGTGCGGCTTTGGTTTCAGGCGTCGCCGCAATCGTCGCTCCGGCAGTTCTGTGAATTCCTTGTCTCCTGATGGCCGTCCCAAGGGTAGACTGTTTCTTCCTTGGCGGTTCACTTCCTCGTTCTGCACTCTGACTTCCGACCTCTTTGTGCTCTTTGTGTCTTTGGGTTGAGATCCCCATGTCGGTCTTCGGGCTGTCGGGTGCGCTTGACTTGGAATCGGTCGGTTCTAGAATCGGAAGCCTGATGAAGTTCATTGCTGACCTCCATGTCCACTCGCGTTTCGCGCGCGCGACGAGCCGGGAGATGGACATCCCGGCGATGGCGCGGGTCGGGAAGCGGAAGGGCATCCAGTTGATTGCGACCGGGGATTTCACGCACCCGGAGTACCGTCAGTCCCTGAAGGAGAACCTGGAGCCGGTCGGCAACGGGTTGTTCCGGCACGGCGACATGCATTTCATGATGAACGTGGAGGTGTCGAGCATCTACTCGGCCCACGGGCGGCTGCGCCGGATTCACAATCTGGTGTTCGTGCCGAGTTTCGAGACCGCGGATGCGTTCTCGGACATGCTGGGCAAGTACGGGAAGCTGTCGTCGGACGGACGACCGACCGTCGGCCTGTCGAGCTACGAGATGCTGGTGCGGCTGCTGGAAATCGACGACCGGGCGTTCCTGATTCCGGCCCACATCTGGACCCCGTGGTTCGGGCTGTTCGGTTCGAGTTCGGGTTTCGACACGTTCGAGGAGTGTTTCGGGGACCTGAGTGACCGGATTTTCGCGGTCGAGACCGGGCTGTCATCGGACCCGCCGATGAACTGGCGGTTGTCGGTGCTGGACAAACGGACCCTGGTGTCGAATTCGGACGCGCATTCGCCGGCGCGGCTGGGACGTGAGGCGAATGTGTTCGATTGCGAGCTTTCGTACGACGCGATTGTGGACGTGCTGAAAAAGAAGGACCGGAACCGGTTCCTGCATACGCTCGAGTTCTTCCCGGAGGAGGGCAAGTACCATTACGACGGGCACCGCAACTGCAAGGTGGTGATGTCGCCCGAGCAGGCGCTGGCGAGCGGCGACATGTGTCCGGTGTGCGGGCGTCGGATGACGATCGGCGTGCTGCACCGGGTCGAGGACCTGGCCGACCGGAAGGTGGACGAAGTGCCTGGTGACGTGATTCCGTTCAAGCACCTGGTCCCGCTCGAGGAGGTCGTGGCCGAGGCGCTGGACAAGGGCCGGGACACGCAGACGGTGCCGAGGGCGTATACGGAGCTGGTTGACGCGCTCGGGAGCGAGTTCGAGGTGCTGCTGGATGCCCCGGTCAGCGAGATTGAGAAGCACTCGACCGACCGCGTGGCGGCCGGCATCGACCGGATGCGCAGGGGCGAAGTGGAGAAGCGGGCGGGGTACGACGGCGTGTTCGGGGTGGTGAGCGTGCTGCCGGATTCGCGCAAGAACCAGACGAGCGAGCCGGAGCCGCGTGAGGATGAAGGCCGACAACTGGGACTCTTCTGATGCCGGGCAGGCTGTGGGCGCCGTGGCGGATGGAGTACATCCGGTCCGCGTCGAAGGAGTGCGCGGCCGGGCGGAAGAAGTGCCTGTTCTGCCGATTGCGTCGGACCCGGGACGACGAGGCGAACCTGGTCCTGTATCGCGGCGAGCTGGCGTTTGTCGTGATGAACCGGTTCCCGTACAACAACGGGCACCTGATGGTCGCCCCGAACCGGCACGTGCGCGACCCCGAGAAGCTGCGGCCGGACGAGTCGCGGGAGCTGTTCGCGCTGGTGCAGGCGTCGCTGCGTGCCCTGCGCCTGGACATGAAGCCGCACGGGTACAACGTCGGGATGAACCTGGGCCGGGTGGCCGGCGCGGGCGAGGACACGCACCTGCACGTGCACGTTGTCCCGCGCTGGTCGGGCGACGTGAATTACATGCCGGTGCTCGCGGAGACGAAGGTCATCAGCGAGCACCTGACCAAGACCTGGCACCGGCTGCGGCGACGGTTCGCGGGCCGGCGCTGATTCCAGGGAAAGGACCTCAATGTCAGAAGTCAGACGGGACATAGTCACCGATACCTGGGTGATTGTCGAAACCGAACGGGATGAGACACCACGTGACCACCTGAAAACGGTGCGCAAGCCGCCCGCGTGCCCGTTCTGCGCGGGCAACGAGCCGATGACGCCATCGGAGGTGGCCGCGGTGCGACCGGACGGGTCCGGGCCGAACCGGCCCGGCTGGCAGGTGCGGGTAGTTCCGGACCGGCACCCGGTGCTGCGGATTGAAGGCGAACTGGAGCGGGTCGGGGTCGGCATCCACGACATGGTGACCGGCGTCGGCGCGAACGAGGTGGTAATCGAGGCGCCGGACCATGTGACCAGTTTCGCGGAGCTGCCCGAGCAGCAGATTGAACTCGTGGTCCGCACCTGGCAGGAAAGACTGGTGGACCTGTACCGGGACCAGCGGTTCCGCTACGTCCTGGTGTTCAAGGACCACGGCGCGCTCGCGGGCGGGTCGACCATCGAGCACGTTCATTCCCAGGTAATCGCGCTGCCGGCGACGCCGCGCCGGGTGAAGGACCAGCTCGATGGCGCGCGTTCCTACTTCGAGTACAAGGAACGGTGCATCTTCTGTGACATCCTGCAGGATGAGCTGCGGGCCGGGGACCGGGTGCTGCTTGAGACCGACAAGTTCGTCGTGTTCGCCCCGTACGCGTCCCGGCTGCCGTTCGAGCTGCGGGTGAAGCCGCGGCGGCACTGTTTCAGTTTCGGCGAGGCGACCGCGGATGAACTCGCCGACCTGAGCGGGGTGCTGAAGCGGACCCTGTCGAGCCTGGACCGGGCGCTGGACGACCCGCCGTACAACCTCGTGCTGCACACCGCGCCGAACCTGCTGCCCCAGGACGGATACTGGGAAAGCGTGCGCGAGGACTATCACTGGTTCCTGGAGATAATCCCGCGCGTGCGCCGCACCGACGGGTTCGAGTGGGGGTCCGGTTTCTTCATCAACCCGGTCGCGCCCGAGCGGGCGGTGCGCGTGTTGAAGCAGGCGCTCGGCGGAAACGACTGATGACCGCATCCCGATGACCGGGAGCAAGGAGTCGAGATGATCAAGGCGGTAGTGTTCGACGTCGACAACACGCTGGTTGACTTCATGAAGTTCAAGAACGCCTCGGTCGACGCGGCAATCGATGCGATGATCGACGCCGGGCTCAACCTGACCCGCGAATCCGCCCGCGCGAAGGTGTTCGAGATTTACGACGAGAAGGGGATCGAATTCCAGCAGGTGTTCGACCAGTTCCTGAAGGACGCGCTCGGACACGTGGACCCGCGCATCCTGGCCAACGGTATCATCGCCTACCGCCGGGCCCGCGAGGGTGTGCTGGTGAGCTACCCGCACACCAAGATGACATTGTTGCGGCTGGTGCGGATGGGCCTGAGGCTCGGGGTCGTGTCGGACGCGCCCCGGCTGCAGGCATGGATGCGGCTCGCGTCGCTCGGGATGGCCAATTACTTCGACGAAGTCGTGACGTTCGACGACACCGGCAAGCGCAAGCCCGCGCCCGGGCCGTTCCGGAAAGTGCTCGAGCTGCTCGGGGTGGAGCCGGGCGAAGCGGTGATGGTCGGCGACTGGGCCGAGCGGGACATCGTCGGCGCCAAAGGGATCGGGATGTACACCGCGTTCGCCCGGTACGGCGACAGCTTCGGGACAGGGGTGTCGGGAGCAGACGTGGACCTGGATGATATCATGGACCTGATTCCGTTCATCGAGAGGATGAACCGGTCGGAGTGAGCGTGGCGGTATTCGGGGTCGGCATCGACATGGTTGACGTGCGGCGCATCCGGCAGACGTTCGCGCGGTTCCCGGAGCGATTCCGGGACCGGGTTTTCACCGGGGCCGAGGTCGAGTTCTGCGAAGGGCTGGCGGACAAGTACCCGTCGTACGCCGGCCGGTTCGCGGCCAAGGAGGCGTTTTCCAAGGCTCTGGGCACCGGGCTGCGGGGCGCAATCGGCTGGCGGGAAATCGAGATTCACGACAATGAGCGTTCGCGGCCGTCGATTTCGGTCACCGGCCGGGCGGCCGGATACCTCGGCGCGCGGCGCGTTCACCTGAGCATCACCCACCTGCCCGACTACGCGTCGGCGATGGTCATCATCGAGGACTGAACCGTGGTCCGGTTGACAGCCGGGTCTGGATTCCTATTCTTCTCACCCTGATGGCAAACAAGACCGACCTGCTGATTGTCGAGTCGCCGGCCAAGGCGCGCACCATCGCCCGGTTCCTGGGTGATCGGTTCGAGCTGATGTCGTCGATGGGCCACGTGGCCGACCTGCCCCGCAAGGGGATGTCGATCGATATCGAGAACGGGTTCGTGCCCGCCTACGAGGTGAGCGCGGACAAGCGGAAAGTAATCGCCGGGCTGCGCAAGGCGGCGAAGACGGCCGAGCGGGTGTGGCTGGCGAGCGACGAAGACAGGGAGGGAGAGGCGATAGCATGGCACCTGGCCCGGGTCCTGAAGCTTGAGCCCTCAGTCGTCCGGCGAATCGTGTTCCACGAGATAACCAGATCCGCAATCGAGCGGGCGCTCGAACACCCGCGCGCCATCGACCAACACCTGGTCGATGCCCAGCAGGCGCGGCGCGTACTCGACCGGCTGGTCGGGTACGAACTTTCGCCGGTGCTCTGGAAGAAAGTGATGCCCGGCCTGTCGGCCGGACGGGTGCAGTCGGTTGCGGTCCGGCTTGTGGTCGAGCGCGAGCGGGAAATCGACAAGTTCGAGCCGGTGGAGACGTTCAAGGTCAGCGGCGAGTTCGATGCCGGCACCGGCACGGTCCCGGCGAAGCTCGACCGCGACTTCGAAACCGAGGCGGCGGCGCGTGTGTTCTTGGAGAAGGCGCGCACGGCCCGGTTCACGGTCAGCGCGCTGGAGCAGAAGCCGGCGAAGCGGTCGCCCCGGCCGCCGTTCACGACTTCCACCCTGCAGCAGGAAGCGTCGCAGAAACTGGGGTTCTCGGTCAAACAGACGATGGCGCTGGCCCAGCGGCTGTACGAGTCGGGCCGCATCACCTACATGCGGACCGATTCGGTCACGATGTCGGAGTCGGCAATCGGCCAGGCCGCGAAGGTGATTGCGAAGCGGTTCGGCAAGGACTACTCCCAGGTGCGGCGCCACCGGACGAAAGCGAAGGGCGCGCAGGAGGCGCACGAGGCGATCCGGCCGACCGACTTCGGTCGGGACAGCATCGACGGCGAGCGGAATGAGCAGCGACTATACGAGTTGGTCCATCGTCGGGCCCTGGCCTCGCAGATGGCGGACGCCCGGATTCAGCGGACCACCGCAACCATCGAAGTGTCGACCGCGGACGAGCGGTTCCTGGCAAAGGGCGAAGTGGTGACTTTCCCGGGTTTCCTGGCCGTGTACGGCGACAGCGATGCTGACGAAAAGGCGCTGCCGCCGTTGAAACAGGGACAGGAGCTGGTTCCGCAGGAGATACTGGCCCGCCAGAGTTTCACGCGGTCCCCGGCACGCTACACCGAGGCTTCGCTGGTGAAGCGACTTGAGGAACTGGGCATCGGCCGGCCGTCGACCTACGCGCCGACGATATCCACAATCCAGACCCGGGGGTACGTCGAGAAGCGGAGCGAAGAGGGCCGCGAGCGTGAGTACCGCGTGCTCGTGCTGCGCGCCGGCGAAATCGAAGCCGGGACCCGGACCGAGAAGGTCGGCGGCGGGAAGGCGAAGTTGTTCCCGACCGACGTGGCGGGTGTGGTGATCGACTTCCTGATCGAGCATTTCTCCGGGATCATGGACTACGATTTCACGGCCCGGATCGAGCAGGAACTGGACGAAATCGCGGATGGCGGGAAGGTGTGGAACGACATGGTGGCCGGGTTCTACGGCCCGTTTCACCGCAACGTCGAGAAGGCGGAAGGGCTGTCGCGGGCCGAAGTGGCACAGCAGCGGGAACTGGGCACGGACCCGAAGACCGGGAAGCCGGTGTCGGCCCGGTTCGGTCGGTACGGGCCGTTCGTCCAGATCGGCACCAAGGACGACGAGGAGAAACCCCGGTTTGCGAGCCTGCGCAAGAGCCAGAAGGTCGAGACCATTACGTTCGATGAGGCGATGGAACTGTTCAAACTGCCCCGCGTGCTCGGCGAGACCCCGGAAGGTGAGGAGGTTGCCGCGAACTTCGGCCGGTTCGGGCCCTACGTCCGCTACGGTTCGAAGTTCGTGTCGATCAAGGACGGGGACCCGCTCGACATAACGCTGGAACAGGCGCTGGCGTTGATTGCGGCGAAGAAGGCGGAAGACGCGCGCCGGCAGATCAAGGTGTTCGACGGTTCCGACATCCGGGTGCTGGAAGGACGTTGGGGTCCGTACGTGACCGACGGCAGCAGGAACGCGAAGGTGCCGAAAGGCACCGAGCCGGGCGAGCTGACCCTCGAGGAATGCCGGAAGCTGATTGCCGGTGCCCCGGTCCGGAAGCGGCGCGGTGCGGCACGGAAGACCACCGGCAAGCCCCCCGCGAAGAAGAAGCCCCCGAAGAAGCGAGCCACCCGGAAGCCTGCGAAGAAGAAGCCTGCGAAGAAGGCGGGCCCGCGCAAGCGGCCCAAACAGTAGGGCCGGACCCGGCGACCGGACTCAAGCTGCTCCTGTTGCCCGAGTCCCGAAAACCGACCTAGAGATCCTACCACAAAGGAACAAAGAGCACGAAGATAAGAAGCCGGGAGTTGCGAGGCCGTGTGCCTGACGTCCAACGCTCCATGCATAGTGCTCCATGCTCGACGTCAGGAGCATCCGGCGTCATGCGTAAGACGTCTTCCGACTTTGTGTTCTTGGTGTCTTGGTGTTGAAATTCCTGTGTCGGGTTCCGCCTGGGTCGGCTTGACTTCGCTTTCATAATTGATACACTTGCCCGTCGGCCCCGTTGGGGCTGGCGTTGATTGAAACAGCGGGCAACTTCAAGGCTCGCAAGGGTTTAACCAGACGGAAGCTCGCGGCCGGCTACGGCCAGAGGAGGTTAGATGGCTCTGATTGACGATGTTAAGAACATCATTGTTGAACAGCTCCACGTGACACCGGAGAAGGTGACCGAGAATGCGAACTTCGTGGACGATCTCGGTGCCGACTCGCTCGACATTGTCGAGCTGGTGATGGCGTTCGAGGAGAAGTTCAGCATCGAGATTTCAGACGACGATTCCCAGCAGTTGCTGACGGTCGGCAAGGCGGTCGAGTACCTCGGCAAGAAGCTGGCCGAGAAAAAGGAAAGCGCGTAGAGTGCAGCGCCGGGTAGTCGTCACCGGGCTCGGCCTGCTGACGTCGGTCGGGCTCGACGTGGCATCGACCTGGGACAGCCTGATGGCGGGCCGGAGCGGTATCGCGCGCATCGGCTGCTTCGACCTGTCGGACATGTCGGTCCGGATTGCGGGCGAGGTCCGCGGTTTCGACCCGACCCTTCGAATCGACCCGAAGCTGACGCGTCGGGCCGACCGGTTCACCCAATTCGCCCTGAGCGCGGCGGCCGAGGCGATTGAAGATTCGGGCCTGGACATGGAACGGGAAGACCGCAGCCAGGTCGGGGCGATCATCGGCTCGGGCATGGGCGGTATTTCCACGTGGGAGACGCAATTCACCCGGTTCCTCAAAGGCGGTCCGCGGCGTGTATCGCCGCTGCTCATCCCGATGATGATCCCGGACATGGCGGCCGGCCAGGTTTCGATTGTCTACGGGCTGCGCGGACCCAACTTCTGTACGACGTCGGCCTGCGCGTCCGGGGCGCACGCGGTCGGCGAGGCGTCCCGGCATATCCTGCACGGCGACGCCGAGGTGATGATCGCGGGCGGCGCGGAGGCGGCGGTATCCAAGTTCACCGTGTCGGCGTTCGCCAACATGGGCGCCCTGTCCAAGCGCAACGACGAGCCGGAGAAGGCGTCGCGTCCGTTCGACCGGGACCGGGACGGGTTTGTCATCGCCGAGGGGTGCGGCATCTGTGTGCTCGAGGAGTACCAGCATGCCCTCGCCCGGGGCGCGAAGATGTACGCCGAGGTGGCCGGGTACGGCGCGACCGGCGACGGCCACCACATCACCGCCCCGGACCCCGAAGGGCTGGGCGCAATCGACGCGATGAGGCGCGCGCTGGCCGAGGCCGGGTTCAAGCCGGAGGACGTGGATTACATCAACGCCCACGGTACGTCGACGCCGCTCAACGACGCGACCGAGGTGAAGGCAATCAGCGCCGTGTTCGGCGAGCATGCCCGCAAGCTGGCAATCAACTCGTCCAAGTCGATGATCGGGCACGGGCTCGGTGCGGCCGGCGGCATGGAGTTCATGATCATGGTCAAGTCGCTGGAGCAGCAGAAGGTCCACGCCACGGCCAACCACGAGCACCCGGACGACGGGGTCGAGCTTGATTTCGTGACCGACGGGCCGCGTTCGATGAATATCCGGGCGGCGATGTCCAACTCGTTCGGATTCGGCGGGCACAACACCAGCCTGGTGGTCAAGGCGGTGGCTGAGTGAAGTTCGCGGTCTGCATCAAGCAGGTGCCCTCGACCGAAACCAGAATCCACATCAACTCCCAGACCGGGCTGGTGGATATGAGTGAGGTCGAGTGGATCATCAGCCCCTACGACGAGTACGCGATTGAGACCGCGCTGCGCCTGAAGGAGAAGCCGGGCGACAGCACGGTCGACGTCTACACCCTCGGGCCCGAGCGGGCCCGGACCGCGCTCAAAACCGCACTCTCGATGGGCACGGACAACGCATTCCACGTCCGGGACGACGCCGCGGAGGGTATCGACCCGCTGTCGCGTGGCCGGGTGCTGGCGGCGGCGCTGAAGCGGGAGCAGTACGACATCGTGCTGTGCGGCAAGCAGGCGGTCGATGACGACCTGGCGCTGGTGCCGCAGGCAATCGCCCACTTCCTCGACTACCCGCACGTGGCGGTGGTCCCGGAGATGGACGTCGAGGCCGGGGCGAGCGAAGCCACCTGTCACCGCGAGGTCGAAGGCGCGACCGAGATTGTGAAAATCCAGTTGCCGTGCCTGGTGACGATCCAGAAAGGCAAGTACGAGCCGCGTTACCCGACCCTGAAGCTGATGATGGCGGCCAAGCGCAAGGAGATACCGGTTTTGTCACTCGCGGACCTCGATGTTGACCCGGCGAGCCTGACCCGGAATTACGAAACCATCAATGACACGCTGCCGCCCGGCCGCAAGCCGGGCCGCAAGCTCGAAGGCGAGCCGGCCGAGATGGCGGTGGAACTGGTCCGGCTCCTGACCGAGGAAGCGAAGGTAATCTAATCATGTTTGACCGCAAGCTATCCCAGGAGCGTCTCGTGGTCGGCATCGGCGGCAACACCGGGGCCGGCAAGACAAGTGTAATCAGCGAATTGAAGCGCTACGGCGCGAAGATTATCGACGCGGACCAGATCGGCCAGACCCTGCTCCGGCGCAATATGCCCGAGTACAAGAAGCTGGTCAAGACCTTCGGCAAGGACATCCTGACCAAGGCGGGGCAGATTGACCGTAAGGCGCTCGCGGCCAAGGCGTTCAAGTCCAAGACGAGCCTCAAGAAGCTCAACGCCATCATGCACCCGGGAATCCTCGCGCGCATCCACAAGGACCTTGAGCGGTACAAGAAGGGCCTGGTAATCGTCGATGCGGCGCTCCTGTTTACGGTCGGGCTGGACAAGGTCGTCGACGTTGCCATCCTCGTCACCGCGCCCGAGCGGCTCAAAGTGAAGCGGCTGGTCGATTGCGGCCTGACCCGCGACGAGGCGAAGCAGCGGCTCAAGCTGCAGGATGTAGACTCGAAGGTGTGGCGCCGGGCCGACTTCGTGCTCGAGAACAAAGGGTCACTCGCCGAACTGAAGCGCAAGTCGCGCGCCCTCTGGAACTTCTTCTACAGCTCCCGTTTTCAGAACTACAAATCCGGGTCCTGACGCTCTACGCTTGACGCACTACGCTTCATGCCTCATGCCTGAAGTGCCGGGCTTTGTTCGCTCTGTGTGCGTCGCCGGCAGCGAGGTGCTGCCGTGAAGCTGGTCCAGGTTCCGTTGCGCGACCTGGAACTGACCGATGACCTGGTGCGGGCCGTCTCACCCTACATCCTCGAATACTCGGAGGCGGAACAACTCTCCCGGGACGTGTTCGCCATGTGCCGCCGGTTCGTCAACAAGTCGGCCGACCGGCTGGGCGACAAGCGGCGCGAGGAAAACGCCGATTCCTGGGACGTGTTCGCGGGCGACGCGAAACTCGGCAGCTTCCACGTGGTGTACGACGTCGAGGAAACCCGGTTCGGGTTCGAGTTCCCGACCGACGAAGCGACCCGGTTCTACCGATTGCTGCGCAGCCAGCTTATCGTCACGCCGGACCTGCTGCAGGTGCGGCGGATGATGTCCGGCAACCTGGCCGAGACCCTGGCCGCGGTGCTCTGGCAGATCGGCGCAATCAAGGTCAGCCTCGGCGACCTGCGCCCGCTCTTCAAGGTGGACATGCGCCGGAACCGCAGCCCGATCTACATCGACGTCAAAGGGCTGGCCAACTACCCGGAGGTGAACGACTTCGTACTCGGGTCGGCGGCGCTGCTGCTGCGGAACATCGAGTTCGACGTCATCTGCGGCATCGAGGCGGGCAGTATCGGCCTGGCGGCCGCGCTCGCCCAGCGGCTGAACAAGCCGATGTTCTTCGCCCGGCGGGAGCAACGCTACCCGGAAGCGAGCCCGTTCGAAGGCATCAAGAGCCACGAGTTGTTCCGCAAGAAGGTGTTGCTGGTGGACGACACGCTGGTCCACGGCTGGACCAAGGCGCGGGTCATCCGCGAAATCCGGGAATGGGGTGGGGAAGTCGACGCCTGCTTCGTGATATTCGACCGGCGCCAGGGCGGAGACCGGGACCTCGCCGAGCTGGGCGTGCAGCTCTGGTACCTGACCGACCGGCGCGCCGCGCTCTCGCCCAAGGTGCCGCGGGAAATCAGCCTGCTGACCGACCGCGAGTACCGGGAAATCAACGACTACTTCGATGACCCGGCGGACTGGCACCGCAAGCGCGGGCTCGAATACACCGAGCTCCAGCCGCCGGACCCGGCAGCGGCCCGGAAAGAGACAGGTGAATCATGATGATTGTCAGGGACAGGATTCCAATCGAGCAACTCAAGACCATGGCACAGGAAGCGTTCGGCAACCTGGTGAAGGTGGTGGTAGACGTCGAGCGAAAGGTCATGGCAGTGAACGGAGCCCTCCACTCCGACGAAGAAACGCTGCTGCTTGAGGACGGCTCGAAACAGGAAAACCTGTGGGGCATCAACATCTATCCGGAAGCAGCGCGTGAACAGCGGATTGAGTTCGACGCGCTCATCAACATCAGGCCCTGGCAGGAGAATCGCAGCCGTGGAGTCGAGAACACCGGGACGAGAAAGGTCATCGAGGAGATTGTCGGGAAGCTGACAGCGGAGTGAACTTCCAGCACAAAGAACTGGCTGCCGGGCGGTGGTTTGAGATGAGCCTGATAGAACAACTGGCGAACGTCGGCAGTGAAGTTGAGCGGGCGATCCTGTGGAAAGAAAAGGACAACAAGGACTACAGCACCAAGGCCATCGAGCGGGCGCTGGAACTGATGTACCTGACGATTGCGGACGAGAAGAACAAGAAGCGGTTGAGGGAACTGACTCGTCTGCGGGAAGTGCTGATTGACTACTTCTATGCTGACAACCAGTATGGTTCCTCGGACAAGTTATGGAGAACCTACTTCAACGCCTTCGGCTACGCCGCGCGGGTGAGACGACACCGAACCTGACCACAATCAATAACAACGGCCCGGCAGGCGGGCGGTACACCTGCCGGGCTGTCGGATCCTCGCCGGTCGTGTCCGGGTCGGCGCTTCGCGGGTTTACGGTCCTGCCGGTGCGCTGATGCCGAAGACCTGGAACCGGATGGTCTCAAGCACCGTCATGCTCAGGCCGCGGGTGTTCCACTTCGTCAACAGGATTGCGGTCTCGACCGCTGCCGTCTCGCCGGATACTCGCTGGGTCAGCTTCCACACCTGGCGGCCGAAGGCGAAGAAGAACGGGTACTGGATGGTCGAAACCCCGGCCGCGTTCAGTACCTGTCGGACTTCACCCTCCAGCGCGTACATGTCGTCGAAGCTGGCCTGAATCC
>CBDUZK010000053.1:0-12608 GCA_965371675.1 uncultured bacterium
GATCAATTCTGAGTAAACAGCTCCGCTTCGGGTAGATTATTTCTGAGGAAGACCGGCCTATTGACATGCAATCTACTGACCGTATGCTGACGACAACCAACGAGGTTACATTCATGCTTAGCCAGTACGAATCACACTCTCCCCACATAGGTGGGAGTTCCTGATGTCCCCTGACGATTACGTGTCGGCGGTCCTGAAGCGGTATGAACTGCCGATCGGGCCGGACTCGCCGGCCGGAAAGGCAACCGGGGAACTCGGACGTCTCATCACGGCATGGGCCGGCCGTTTCCTCATGAGCCTCACCCCTACCGGGAGCTACGCCAAGGGCACACGCGTTCGCGGCTCGACCGACCTTGACCTGCTCGTCTCCCTCGGGCCACGCACGAAAGGCGGACCGCACCAGATATACGACTGCATGTTCGCGTGGCTCAAATCCAAGAGGTTCAAGCCCCGCACCCGCAACATCGGCATCACCATCCAGTATCGCGGTCTCTTCATCGACATCATCCCCGCACGACAGGAATGGGGCAGCACCAACGACCACTCGGTCTTCGAAACCGAACGAGGGCACGCGACCAGGACGAATTTCGACCGGCACGTCGAACTTATCCGCAAGTCGAAACGCATTGACGAAATCCGCGCGGCCAAGATCTGGCGCGACATTCTCAACCTGCGCTTCCCGTCGTTCTACCTGGAACTGGTCGTGCTTGATGCCCTCAAGCATCGTGCCCATTGCCAGCCGGCCGAGAACCTCACCGCCACACTTGAGTACTTCAGCAGCATGCTCGTCGGTGCCCCGTTCCGCGACCCGGCCAACTTCAATAACAAAGTGTCCTCGGAACTGACCGAGCACGAACAGATGGCAATCTCCACGGCCGCGACCGCGACCCTCAAGCAACGCGACTGGGACCGCGTCATCTGGTAGCACGACCCCGGCGAATCCGAACGCACCGGGACCGGCCCGGTTTCCCCGCGCGGTCCTAGCGCAACTGATTCAGGGCTCTGCCGGCCGTTGGATGTGTCGGGTCCAATCCTAGCACTTTGCGCCAACGGGCTCGGGCGAGTTGCTTGTTCCCTTCGTAGTAGTCCACCAGCCCGAGGTGAAACAGCGCCGTCGTGAACACCGGGTCCAGTGACAGCGCCTGCTCGTAGTAGCCCCGCGCCCGCGCGAATTCGTTGCGGCCGAGCGCGATGTTGCCGAGGTTGTTCCACGCCTGGACCGAATACGGGTCAAGCTCCACCACTCGCTCGAAACACACCCGGGCCGAGTCGAGTTGCTGCGCGGCCCCGTATACGTTCCCCAGGGCTCCAAGCGGATCCGGACTGCCCGGCTCGACCCGGACCGCGGCCAGCGCGGCCTGCTTCGCCTGTTCCAGCCGTCCCTGGTCGCGAAGGATTCCGGACTGGAGAATCAGGACATTGGATGCGGAGTCGCAGGCCAGGGCTCGTTGCAGCGCGGCAAGGGCCGGTTCGAGCTTGCCCTGCTCACGCAGCCCGGTGGCAATCGTGTAGTGATTCTGGGCCGGGTCCGCGTCCCTGCCCACGCCGGCCAGGTTGACATTGAACAGCAGCAGGGAGCCCGCCAGGATTCCAATCGGGATCACCGGTTTCCTTGTGCGGTCCTGCCATAGCCGGATAACCCCGTACGCCGCCATGATGACAAACAACGGCACCAGCGGCATCCTGAACCTCGCGGTCACGAAGAACGGCACGAACGAAAGCCCGTACGCCGCGAGGAACAGGTAGACCGGCACGCGGCGCCGCACCCGCCGGAAGAACCACAACCCGACCAGGGCCAGCGGCAGCAGCAGCCCGAAAGGAAACTTGAAGACCCCGGTGCTGAACACGAGCGGGTTGAGGAAGGAGTATCGCTTGAAGAAGTAGATGTCCCGGTTGTTGGACACTTCGTGTCCCGAAGCAAGCAGCCAGAGCTTGCGGGCCACCAGGCCCATAGCCTTCCCCGGGTGCTGGCGCCAGAACTCGAAACCCCGGCTCATCCAGTACCGGTCGATTTCCGCGCCTTTCAGCGGCCGACCCGCCGCTTCCTCGGCCAGGCGCCGGACGTCATTGAACCCGCCCCACCAGCTCGCCCTGGTTCCGGGCAGGATCGCGGTCACGCCGTCCGCCTCCGGGTTGTTGCCGATGTAGAAGTTGGTTCCCGCCTGCCACGCGACCGGCACTATGGTCCGGCTCTTGACATAGTTGCGGACCGTCACCGGCAGGACGACAAGCAGGACCGCACCGAAGAACAGGCCGAGTCGCTTCCAGGCCCGGCCCCGGAACGCGAGGAAAAACCACACCGCCAGCGCGGCAAGGAATGCCAGCACGTTGGGCCGGGTGATGACCGCCAGCCCGAACACCAAGCCCGGCAGCCACCACCCCCGGTCGCTGTCCCATGCCCGCATCAGCAGCACCAACCCGAGCAGGAGGAGGAACACCAGCAGGCCGGGAATCAGGAGCTCGCCATCGAAGTATATCGCCAGCGGGTATGCCGCCATCACCAGCCCGGAAACGCGGGCCGCGACTTCGCGGGTCCGTGGTCCCAGGCCCGCGCCGCGCAGGCCCAGCAAACGCCGCGCCAGCAGGTAGGTGAGGCCGCAACTCGCACTGCCGATGACAGCCTGGACGACCCGGGTCCAGAACAGGTCCACGCCGGTCAGCTTGTAGACCAGGGCGAGGAAATAGGGATACAGCGGGGCCCGGAAGAAGGCGTCATGGATGAACTCGGTCCCGGCGCCGATTGCCAGGGCCCAGCGATGATGGTAGAGCGCGTCCATGCCTGGCGAGAGGAACAGTGGGTCCGAAGCCCGTGCCTGCACCAGATACGCAAGCCGCAGGGCGAACGCGACCGCGGCCACGATGGCAAACCACTGCCAGGCCCGGGGCCCGAAACCGGGCGCCGGCGAGTCATTCTTTATGGGTCGCTTCGCCATGCATGGAGTATCGCCAATGCGCCCGCCAAATCAAGCACCTTGATTCAACCGGGCCGACTCCTATACTTCCGGCATGATGATTGCGGACCGACTGGCGACCATTGAGCAACACATCCGGGCGGCATGCGACCGGGCCGGTCGTGAGCGGTCCGCGGTCACACTCGTGGCCGTGTCCAAGACCCGCCCGCCCGAAGCAATCATCGAGGTCGCCCGGGCCGGGGTCACGGACGTCGGCGAGAACCGTGTGCAGGAGGCTGCCGGGAAGAAGCCGCTCGTGTCCGGGTCGAACCTGGCATGGCACCTGATTGGCCACCTGCAGACGAACAAGGCGAAGAAAGCGGTCGAGCTGTTCGACATCGTCGAGAGCGTGGACTCGGTGCGGCTCGCGGCCGAGCTGCAGCGGCGCTGCGAACAGGCCGACCGGAAACTACCGGTGCTGGCCGAAGTCAACACGTCCGGCGAGGCGTCGAAGTTCGGCGCATCACCCACGGACGTGCCGGGACTGCTCCACGAGCTGGTGGGGTTCGACCGGCTCGAACTGCTCGGCCTGATGACAATCGGTCCGGGCTGGGCGGTCGACGACCCGGAGGCGTCCCGCGCCTGCTTCCGCGAGCTGCGTAGGCTGAACGAACGGGCCCGCCAGGACCTGGGCCTGCCAATGCCCGCGCTGTCGATGGGCATGAGTTCCGACTTCGCGGTCGGCATCGAGGAAGGCGCGACCATCATCCGTATCGGGACCGCCATCTTCGGCCCACGGACCTGACCGCACCCGCACCAATGGATACCGCACGCTTCGAGGAACTGGTCGAGGAGGCGATAGCCGGTATCCCGGGCTACTTCCGCCAGCGCATCGCCAATCTCCGGATTGAAGTCCGGCCCTTCGCGCCGACCGATATCACCCGCAGGCTCGGCCACAACAACCCCGCCGGGTTGCTCGGGGTCTACCAGGGCATCCCCTACAACCGCCGCGGCCCCTGGTACAGGAATGTCATGCCCGACCGCATCATCATCTTCCAGCGACCGATTGAGCTGCGCTGCCGCACCGAGGACGAAATCCGGTCGCTCGTGCGCGAAGTCGTTATCCACGAGGTCGGCCACTACTTCGGGCTGTCGGACGCTGAGCTGTACCGGCTCCAGGCCGAAGCCCGCGGCGACCGCCCGCCCGACTCCCGCCCCGCCTGACCTCAGAGGAAAGCAGAACGGCGTCCTCCCGGATGGAGAACGCCGCCCTGCAAGCGGTTGCGCGTCAGTGCGCTACTGAAGTATCAGCTTCCGCGTGGCGCAGCCGTCCCCGGTTTCGAGCCGCACCAGGTAGATGCCGGCCGCCATCGACCGGGCGTCCATCTGCACCGCACCGTTGAGCGGGCCGGCGTGCGCGCTGTACAGGCTCCGGGCCAGCCGGCCCGTCGCATCGTACAGGTTGACTTCGACCTGCTGCCTGCGCGGCACGTTCCACTTGATCGTGACGAACTCGGACACCGGGTTCGGATACCCGGCGACCGACAGCGTCGGCTCGGTCACGTACTTGATGTCGCCTTCCGAGATGCCGACACCGCCCTGCACCGAAGCGGACATGAAGAACTCGCCCAGGGTCCACGGGATCCAGTTGCCGGGCGTACCGTTGAAGCTGCGGCTTTCACTGGTGTCGTCACCGCATGTCGACGGGTGACCACTCTGGTGTACCGGGGCCACGGCGACGTAGAACTCACCGGACTCGAAAATCAGCGTCGAGTCGAAGTCGATTGCCACAATCGGTCCCGGTGTTCCGGGCGCGGCCTCGATTTCTGCCGATTCGTAGAGCAGGGTCTGACCGTCACCGTCATACACCTTGAACTTGAAGCTGGAGTCAGGCCAGGGATAGGACGGGTGATAGTAGAACTGGTGCCGGGCCCGGCCCAGGCCGACCGGGTACGACAGGCCGAAAGCCGCCGGGTCGAACTTGGTCGCCCGTTCCGGACCACCCCAGAACAACCAGTTGAGTGCGTTGAAGTTCGCGTACTCGATCCACTTGGCAACGCTCAGGTCGTAGGCAATCGTATCGTCGGCCGGGAATTCCTCACCCGCGGCCTCGGTCCAGATCTGGATGCGGTAGGCGCCGGCCAGGCTCGGTACCCGCCACGACGGCGAGAAGTTCATCTGCTGCCGCTGTCCCTGGGCGAGGTCCGCCGAGGTGGTCATCGTGTCATCGTAGGTGTAGCTCTGGGGACCGGTGATGTGCAGCCGCACCGGCGTGCCGGCCGGCAGGTTGTCCGTACCCAGGTTCTTGATCATCCCGCGGATGTAGAGATTGATGTCGGGCGTGGTGTCCAGCGGCATGTTCGATGCGAAGTACTGCGTGGTAGCGTTCGTGCCCTGCGGGCTCCAGTCGAGCACCGACCGGATCAGCCATTCACCCCGCCGCGAATCCTCGGCGAACCCGTCGGTCGGGCTGTAGGTCCACATGCGGTGCGACGGCGCGTTGTTGAACGCGTCGATTGACAGGCCGGGACACATCGGGTTGGAATCGACCTGGACGTAGAAGATGTAGTAGTTGCTGCCGATGATGGCTTCGTCGATCGGGATGTAGTTGAACTGGCCGCGAATGATAGTCAGCGTGTCGGACGACCAGATCTCGGTGCCCGGTGTGCCGTTGGCCCCGTCATCCGCGAACACCTTCACCATTGCGCGCGTCCCACCCGGCACCGGCCAGCTGGAATAGAAGTGAATCAGCGCACCGGCAAGCGTGACGTTGTCGCTCGGGCTGATGAACTTCACTCCCCAGCCGTTGCCGGCCACGTTCCACGCCCAAGCGCTGGCCGGCATGCCGTCATCGTACTTGAACGTATCGACGGCCGGCCGGAACACCTGCGGCGCATCCGGGAAGATCCCGGGTTCGGGATTCGGAATATTGTAGTGGACCGTCGGGCTCTGCCCGATCCACATCTCACTGCCGGCCATAACCAGGCCGACCATGAGAACCAGCAACATGACGGCGGTCTTGCGCATAGTTGCTCCTCCTTTTGTTACTGACTGCAACGGTGGCTGTCCGGCTGCGACCGTTTCACAGCCAAACCTTAAGAATCTTATCCCAACAGCAGCGCCCGTCAAGGGTGATTGCGACTATCTTGTGACCATGACCGCGCGCGCGTACCGGGACCCCCAGTCACGCTCGAACACCTCGCGCAGGACGGACACGGTGGACCGGTCCCCGACCGTCACGGCGACGTTGCGGCATTCAAGCAACTGGCGCTGGCTGAAAGTGGCCGTCCCGACCAGTGCCCGGCACCCGTCTCCAATCACCAGCTTCCCGTGGACCGTGCCCGCGGCCGGGTTCGGACCCGCCGACCGGATGTCGATTGCCCGGACCTCGATGCCCGGCACACTGTCCAGCGACGACAGCAACCCCGGGTCGTGCTCCCACGCCCACCGGTCCGCCAGCAGCCGCACCCGGACACCACGCCCGGCCGCGCTCCGCAGGAGTGAATCCACCAGGCCGAAACGCTCTCCCGGGCCGAAATCAACCCGTGACGACAGGCTGTTGATCTCGACGTCAAGGCTGGTCCGACACCCGCCGACGAAGTCGGCCAGTGCGGCTACAACAGTCAGGCCGATGCCGGTTCGCAACCCGGCCGGTCCGGCAACCGCAAGCCGGATATCCCCGGGTTCGATATCGCCGAAACCGCCTCTCCCGGTATCGCCCATAGCAACGCCCCAATCCACGTCAAACACCCGGGCCAGCGACCGGGCGAAACCGGAGTCACGAACCACAAGGCTCAGCTCCCGGTTGTCGGCGAAAGCTCCGTAGCTCCAGTTATGAGAACCCAGCACCGCGGTCCGGCCATCAACCACGAAGTACTTGGCATGCATCATGCATTCGTCGTAGACACTGAACTGCCGAAGATCACATGAACGTACTTCGATACCCGGAACATCGGAGAAGAATCTCCCGATTCGGTGATAGGTCCGGCTCGGGTTTCCCTCCAGGATGGTGGAGTCAAGCAGGATCCGCACCTCGACACCACGGGCGGCCGCGGCCAGCAGCGCGTCGTATAGCCGGTACAGCAACCGTCCCCGGCTTGTCGGCGGGTAGTACAGCATGTACATCTGGGCAATCGAGATGCTCGACTCGGCCTCGGCAAACAGCTCCGGGAAGCGGTCGATGGCATTCGCCACCGATGCCGACTCCAGCTCCGACCCCAGGGGCGCGGTCTCGACCACCTCGAACCGGGAGACACCCGGCTGGCTCGCCAGCACGAACAGGATGAGAAGCGGGAACATCAAGCAAATCCTAGAGACTGACGGGTGCGGGTCAACCAATCCGCAGCACTTGACTTCCGGTTTCCATACCTTATCCCTTGAGTGACAAATGACGTTCCTTCTCGGTCTCCTCGCGGCGAAAGGACTGGGCGCCCTGGTCGGCGGCATCATCCTGCTCGCGACACCGGCGCCGCGGTTCGACGCCCCGGTGCTCGTCCAGAGGAACGACACGCTCTACCTGGAGACGGCCCTGCGTCACGCATTCAACCGGGAACTCGACCAGTTCCTCGCGTCCGGCTCCAACATCGCGGTCGCCTACACCGTGACTCTGCATCGGTCGGACGCGCAGGAAAACGAGGACGTGAGCGACCCCTTCTCGTTCTTTCACTCCGCTCTGTACGACCCGATTGAAGGACACTACCGGGTCTACCAGTCCGAACTCCACGCCACCCGTGACTCGCTCGACACGGTGGCCTCCCTGGCCGACGCCCGCACCAGCCTGACTCACCTGGTTGTCCCGCTGGTCGTACTGGACAGGTCCGCCACCGACGTGCGGTTCGCCGCCCGAATCGAAGCGGCAATGAACACCATCCGGCTCGAAGCAATGGACAACCGGGAACTCGACCTCAACACATTCTGGAACTACCGCTACCCCCGGGCGATAACCCCGTGGATGAAGCCGCGACCATGAGCCTGCGTCAACGGCTCATCCTCACCGCGGCGGTCGTCTCGCTGGCGTCCGCGGCCGCTTTCTCGCTGTCGCTGCTGTACCTCACCCGGTCGACCCTCAATCTCTGGGACAACCGCGCCGTCGAACGGTCGGTCGAGATTGCCGCATCCGCTGCCCGTGACCCGACCGAGCAGGCCGAGGCTCTCCAGGGTTTCCGCGCCTACCACCAGCTCCGGGCGGTCAAAAACCTCATCGGTCAGCGCATCTGGATTGCGGGCCTGCTCTTCGGGCTCGCGGTGTTCGCGTTGTCGGCCGGTATCAGCTCAATCGTGTTCCTGCGCATTACCCGCCCGCTCAAGGAACTTACCTCTGCCATCGACCGGGCCGGTCGCGGTGACCTCACCGTCCGGGTCAAGGCCCGACCGTCGAGTGAAATCGGAACCGTGACCCGGGCTTTCAACCGCATGACCGAACGACTGCACCGGCTTCAAGAGGATCTGAAGCGTTCCGAACGCCTGGCCGCGTGGCGCGACGTGGCCCGAATCCTCGGGCACGAAATCCGCAATCCGCTGACGCCGATCCGGCTCTCGGTCGAACGCCTGCAACTCAAGGCCGAGAAGCACAGCCCGGACCTCGAACTTACGGTCCAACGCAGCTCACGGATGATCATTGAGGAAATCGAGGCGCTCGACCGCCTCGTCCGGGAGTTCTCGGAATTCGCCCGCCTGCCCGAGCCGGAACCGGAACCGGTCGACTTGAACCGACTGCTGGCCGACCTGGCCCGCCAGTATTCCCTGACCTCACCCGGTATCGAAATCGTATCCGACCTGGACCCGGAACTGGACACCTGGCCGATGGACCCTCAACTCATGCGGCAGGCCCTGGGCAACATCCTGAAGAACAGCGTGGAAGCACTGGGCACACACCCAGCCCCCGATGGCAGACAGATCCGCGTCCGTACCCGCGTGACCGGTGACGCCTGCCGGATTGAAATCGCCGACAACGGACCAGGCATCCCGGAACAACACCAGGACCGGGTCCTCGACCCGTACTTCACAACCAAGACCAAAGGCACAGGGCTGGGGTTGGCCGTGGTGCGCAACGTCGTATCCGAACACGACGGCGAAGTGCTGATTGAAAGCTCCAAGGCGGGCACAACCGTTACTGTACTCCTACCGAGAGGAATCGAACATGCCGACCAAACTGCTGGTGGTTGACGACGAACCGAATATCGTCGCCACGCTGTCCGAAATCCTGACCGAGGAAGGCTACGCCGTGGTCTCGGCGGCACGCGGTGACGCGGTGCTCGAACAGGTCGAACTCGAACAACCGGACCTGGTGCTCCTGGACGTAATGCTGCCCGGGCTCTCCGGGCTTGAGGTGCTCAGCCGCATCAAGAAAAACCACGCGGGAATCGAAGTCATCATGATCTCCGGGCATGCCACGGTCGACCGCGCGGTCGAAGCCATCCGCAACGGCGCCTACGATTTCCTGGAGAAACCCCTCTCGCTCAAGCGGGTCCTCCTTACGGTCTCCCGCGCGCTCGAACGCAGGAACCTGACCCGGGACCGCACCGCCCGCCGGGTCGCGGAGCACAGTCGACACGAGATCCTCGGCGACTCCGACCTGACCGAACGGCTGCGCGAGCAGATCCGGCAGGTCGCACCGACATCGGCGCGCGTCCTGGTCACCGGCGAAACCGGGACCGGGAAGGAACTGGTCGCCTACTGGCTTCACCACCTGTCGCCACGAAACGAGCAGCCGTTCATCAAAATCAACTGCGCGGCGATACCGAAGGAACTGCTCGAAAGCGAGCTGTTCGGGCACGAAAAGGGAGCCTTCACCGGCGCCCACGCGGCCAAACCCGGCAAGTTCCGGCTCGCCGACAAAGGCACTGTCCTGCTCGACGAGATCGGCGACATGGACCCCCTGCTCCAGGCCAAGCTATTGCGGGTACTGGAATCGGGCGAGTTCGAACCGCTCGGATCAAACACGCCGGTCCACGTCGACGTCCGAGTCGTAGCGGCCACCAACCAGGACCTGGCCGAAGGCATCCACAACGGCAGATTCCGCGAAGACCTGTACCACCGACTCAACGTCTTTCACATCCACGTGCCGGCGCTACGCGAGCGACCCGAGGACATCCCCGGGCTCGCCCGGTGTTTCCTCGACCGCCACTGCACGGAAAACGGCCTCCCGCCCAAACAGCTCACTCCAGGAGCCATCGCGCACCTGCAACACCAGAGTCTGCCCGGCAACGTTCGCGAGCTGAAGAACCTCGTCGAACGGGCGGCGATTGTGACGCCCGGGTCTAGCATCACCGAATCCGGATTCTCAACCGGGACCCTGGCCGTTTCCCGCAACGACCAGTTCACGACAACCCGGCCACTCGCCCAGGCGCGCAATGAACTCGAAAAGACGTTCCTCGAAACCCAACTCGCGCAGTTCCAGTGGAACATCACCCGGGCCGCCGACGCGCTGAGTGTCGAGCGGAGCAATCTCTCACGACGGCTGAAACAACTGGGCATCAACCGGCCGGAACCCTACTCGTGACACCACGAATCGATACTGTTCGACCGTGTATACTACGACACGGATTGTATCAATTTCGCATCATACATCATGCTCGACGCCCGACGCATCCAGCGTACTACGTGAAGCGTATCGCGGCACGAAACGTGCATTCATTTAGAACTACTCGTGAAGAAACCACAGAGCCTGCTCCCCATCTGCATCGGACTGCTCCTGCTCGCTCCGCTGGCCTGCTTCCGGGTCTTCAAACCGGATACCGCGGCGGTGGCGGACGCGGCCCTGTCAGTGGTTCGGTCCCTGCACGGGGCCGTGGAATCGTGCTATGAACCGGACAGCCTGCCTCTCCCTCCTCATTCCTCCATCCTCTCACCTCTCTCCTCCATCCCGGATTCCATCTATGTCGACGAAACCCGCCTCGGCGTGCGCAGCACCGGCTGGCTCTGGTACGAAAACGGCGACACCCCGGATGACTCGACCGACGACGCAATCCGATTCCGCGGCACAAAAACCTACACGCACTCAAGCTCAATTCATCGCATCCGGCTCCGAGTCAACACTTGGCAGCAGGACCGCACCACCCGGCTCACGCTCACGAATATCGCGACCGGCAGCTTCTGCGAATGCAGCCTCGGCCCGGTCGACCGCCCGGGCGGAAAACAAACCGGCACCGCTTTCTGGACCAACGGCCACGAGGAGCTTGAGCTCCTTGTCGGCATCCACCACAATGAAACGCCGGGCAACCGGGACGACAACACGTCCTTCGTTGAGTTCACCCTGCCCGACCGGACCCAACCCGATATCCTCTTCCGGGTTCACGCCGACTTCCGGTCCGACCACTCCGGGTCGGGCGAAATCCACGAACAAAGCGTGCACGGCCCCCTCGTCGCGACCTTCGTATGGGATAGCTTCGGCCGGGGCTCGCTTGTGGTCAACGACAACATCCGTCCGTTCTACTGGGACTGAACAGAAGAGGAAACCATCCCGGGCACCAGACCGCACCATTTTGAAAGGAGTCACATGCGCAGAATCCTGATACCGCTGGCGGTTTTCTTTGTCTTGACAGGTGCCCAGACCCCGGGCAAGAACGGCGACGCTCAATCCGAGCCGCTCTTCCCTGCGCACGTCATCCGGGATTCGACCGCCGAGATACCGTTCTTTCGTCCCAAGGTCATCGTGCATCGAGAAATCGTACTCCCCAAAGATCCATTCCTGGGTGGAGCCCTGTCACTCGCGCTGCCCGGGACGGGCCAGGCCTACTGCGGGAAATGGCTGAAAGGCTCCGGCTTCCTGGCCGGCACCTACCTCAGCTACATCCTGGCAATCAACGCAAAAGACGCAACCGGACTCGAACCCGGCGCGAAAGCACTCTTCGGCGGCGGATTCCTGCTGCTCGGACTCGCCCTGCATGGCTGGTCGGTCATCGATGGAGTGAACACCGCGAACGCCCACAACCGCCGCCTGCTGGAATCGCCGTAGGCTCGACACTTCACGCTCTACGCTGCACGCTCGACGCATTGCGTGTTGCATGAAGCGTATCGCGCCTCCGCGTCCAGCATCTCCGCCTCCCGGCCCTAACGGACGAGAATCGGGTTGAGCTTCACTGCCCGCTCGATCGCTTCGACCGCCTTCTCCTTCTCACCAAGGTCCCGGTACACGATTCCCATGTTGTTCCATGCCCCGGCGTGCTTCGGATTGACCGCGACCGCGGACTTGTAGGCTTCCAGCGCCTGCTGCGGATTCCCCATCCGGTACTGCGCCTGCCCCATGTTGTAGAACGCGCCCGCGAACCTCGGGTTACACTCCACCGCGTGCCGGTAAGCATCGACCGAACGCGAAAAATCCTCGCGTTCGAGCAGCAGGTTCCCCAAGTTGTACCAGGCCTCCACGTACTCGGGCCTGATCCGCAACGCCTCATTGTATGCTCCCGCAGCCCGGTCCAGCTCCGAGTTCTTCGCCAGAGCCAACCCTAGGTTGTTGTACGCCTCTGCGTACCCGACCTGCAACTGCACCGCCTTCCGATACGCCGCAATCGCCTCCGACCACCTGCTCAGGAACGAAAACGCGTTCCCAAGCACCAGGTACGCTTCCGGCAACTTCGGGTTGATGTAAAGTGCGCGCCGGCAATACTCAATCGCCTTACGAGGCTGACCCTGCCCCACGAAACTGACACCCAGCAACTCGAATGCGTCGGCCGACTCGGCCCTCACTTCCAGCACCCACCGAGCAACCCGCTCCAC
>CBDUZK010000054.1:0-12599 GCA_965371675.1 uncultured bacterium
GGGAAACCTCCTCCGCACTGCTCGATATCGCCGGTCGTCGCGTCACGGAACTCAGGCCAGGCCCCAATGACATCAAGCACCTCAGCCCGGGTGTCTACTTTCTGCGGTCAGCGGATAGCGGGGAACGGCACGCGGTATCAAAGGTCATCATCCAGCGGTAGGGCCTGAACCGTCTGTCGGCCCGAGCCCGTACAGAAGCCGGTCTTGGCGGACCTTCACCACGCGGCTCAACCAGACCGCGCTGCCTACGACCGCGGGTCGCGGATGACGGTGACGTCGCCGCTGTCGGCAAGCAGTTCGGCCGGCGCGCCGCGGCTCATGAACCCGAGCAGGCTCATCGTGTACCCGTAGGCCCCGGCGCAGAACACGCCGACTATGTCTCCCGGTTCCGGCTCGGGCAACGGAACATCCTGCCCGAGGCAGTCAATCGGCGTGCAGATTGGCCCGCACACGTCACAGGGGCCGGCCGGCTCCCGGTCGAACTTGTTGAGCAACCGGATTCGGTGGGCGACGCGCATGAAGACCGGGCGGCTGAACCCGTTCATCCCGCCGTCGGTGATGACGAACGTCTTCCCGCGCGAGCGTTTGACCCGGACCACGCGGGCCAGGAACAACCCGGCCTCGGCCACGATATACCGGCCGGATTCGAGGACCAGGCGGCACCCCTGCAGCCGGTCTTCGCGCTCGGCCCGCAGTCGCGCCGCGGTCGCCGCGACCGGCCCGAGGTCGAGCTCGACGTCGCCTTCCTCGTAGGGGACACCGAACCCGCCGCCGAAGTCAATCGTGTCGAACCCCACCCCAAGCTCCGCCGACAACGTGCGGGCGAGGCCGAATACGTACTCGATATGGTCGGACAGGAATCCCGGATCCAGGACCTGGCTCGCCGAGTACACCTGGATGCCGGTGATGCGGGCGTGCATGAGCCGTACGCTCCGAACCGACTCGATCAACTGCTCTTCGTCGAACCCGAACTTACTCGGCCCGCCGACCATCACTTCGCCCGCGTCCGGTCGCTCGCGGGTATTGACCCGCAGCATGACTCTCGCGTCCCGGCCCGCGTCACGCGCCGCCCGCTCGACCTGTTCGAGTTCAACGGCCGAGTCCACCACCAGCGCATGGATGTCGCTGCTCACGCCGAGCGCGATTTCCGCGTCGGTCTTGGCCGGTGCGACGAGGATGATATCACCGGGCGGAAACCCGGCATCGAGCGCGAGCCGGAGCTCGCCTGCCGAGCTGACTTCCGCCCCGGCCCCGAGCCCGCGCAGCAGGCGGACCAGCGCCAGGTTGGGGTTGGCCTTGAACGAGTAGAACAGGTCGAACCCGGGAAACGCCTGCGCCAG
Source organism: uncultured bacterium (assembly GCA_965371675.1). Taxonomy (GTDB): domain Bacteria; phylum Hydrothermota; class Tepidihabitantia; order Tepidihabitantales; family Tepidihabitantaceae; genus DSBX01. The sequence continues at coordinate 1,341 of CBDUZK010000054.1, forward strand.
CTTGCGATACTGGCTGCGAATCGTGCTCGCCGAGTACGCGTAGCACGGGGTCGAGCCCGCCCGCAGCAGGTCATCAAGGCCGATCCCGTCCATCCGGAACCGACCCTGCTCCGCGAACCGCTGTTCCGGGAGCACTATTCGCGCCGAAACACTTCGATGCGGGTCACACCCTGGAAGATGTAGAATGGGAACGGCTCGCTGACAACCGCGTCCACGCCCAGGCTCGCGCAGTACTCGGCCCCGAAGTTGGCGCCGGTCTCGGCGAACACCAGCAGCCTGGTCCCGTGCTCGCGCGCGGTGTCGATGATGACCCCGAGCGAATCGGTGGCAATGGTCATGCCGGTCACGACCGCGAGGTCGCATTCAGCCACCCGGTCGAACGTCCGGGTCCCGTCCTCTACTTCGACACCGTGCATCGTGGTCCCGACTGTTTCCGGCTCCATGTCGGTCGCGTACACCTCGCAGCCCCGGTCCCGCAGCCCACGGATGACATTGCCGACCACGCCGACGTTCACGACTTTGGCCCCGGACCGGCCGGCCAGCAACCGCTCCGCCTCCTCGACGATGATGGCGGTGCGCAGGTCGGTCTTCTCCACCGGGTTACCCTGCAGTTCGTGTACGACTGCGGGCTGCCTCGGGATCGACGCGTAGAGCGAATCGAGCGCGGCGACCGTGATGCACGTCCGGTCCCGAATCAACTCGCGTGCGTCGGTCCCGACCAGTTCGTGGCCGCGCTCGTCGTCACCCATACAGTAGCAGCAGCCCTGGCCCATGGTCTGCACAATCCAGAACTTGTACCGGAACTTCCGCTCCGCCGCGTTGGGCTGGAACGCGAGGTCCACCTGCCACATGCCCCGGACCAGGAACCGGTCGTCCGGCCAGTCGCGCGTCTGCTCCAGCGCCCGCTCGCGCAGCACACCGAACACGTCGGTCACGTCAGCACTTCCGGGTGCGCGACCAGCCAGCGGTCCAGCGCGGCCGCGACTTCACCTTCGTGCCCGAGGTAGTTGTGCGGCGCGCCCTCGATTACCGCCGAGGAGAACGACTTCGCCTGCCCCAGCTCCGCGCCGACCGCGTCCACAAACGCCTGCGCCTTCCCGGTAAATGCCTCCTCGACCGTGCCCACCAGCAGCAGTACCGGGACCGACACCGAACCCAGCTCCGGGAAATCGTCCCGGTCGGTCCGGGCCAGGTTGAAGGCGAGCGCAAGCGAATCCGCCTTGAATAGGTCGTGGAACGTCCGGGCCGACGTCGGGTACTGGTAGAACCCCTGTGGCATCAGCTCCGCGCCCCGACCCGCACTCACCATCCGCTCGGCCGTGACCCGACCGTCCGCGAACCGGTCTCCGTACAGCGCGCGCGCGATTGCGAAGTCGTCCGACGGGGACATCAACACCAGGCCGGACACCGCCGCGTCACCGGCCCGCACCAGGTAATGCAGCACCTTCAGCGCGCCGTGACTGTGGCCTTCAAGCAGGACCCGGCAACAACCCCGGTCGCGCGCGAACCCGGCGGCAGCCGTGATGTCCGCAACGCACTCCTCCAGCACCTCGTACATGCCGCCAGCCTGCTGGTACGTCGCGGGCCCGCCCGCAGCTTCCTCGACGAGGATATCGGAGATGTAATCGTGGCCCCGGTTATTGAACGTCAGGAAATCCAGGCCGTGCCGGTTGTAGACCGCCGCGACCGCGTCGATGAACCGGTTCTCGTAGAAATTACCGTCCAGGCCGTGCACGTGCAGGACGACCCCGTTCGCCGGGACATCCCCGGCGGGCACGTACAGGCCCTGCAGCTCCAGCCCGTCACTCGTCCGGAACCGGCAGAACTCGCCCTTCATCGTCGCACGACCACCACCCGCGCGGCCGGCCGTCCCGGCTGCAACAGGAAGTAGATGCCGGGCGCGACCCGGTCCGGCCGGCGTACCCGGCGACCCCGCACGTCGAATACCTCTGCATGCGCGGCCCGGGACGCCAGGCCGACGGCGGTGGCTATGCCCCCGACCCGGCCCGGCTCGAACCGCACGGTCGTGCCCTCCGCGACGCCCGGGTGCGTCGCCTCGTAGAACCGCTCGTGCAGTTCCGCAAGGAACCTGCGCGCCAGCCGTGGGTCGTGCAGAATCAGGCTGTTCTCGTCGTTCAACCGGTTGCCGTTGTTCGACCAGTTGGCCGACCCGACCACCGTCACCGTGGAGTCGATTACCATCAGTTTCTCGTGGAGTATCTTCTCCCCGAACGGGACCGAATCCTCATACACCGGGACCCCGGCCGCGAGCAGGCGCGGGTATTCCGTGCCCTGCGACCTGATGCCGCTCCGGTCGATGACCCCGCCGACCCACACGCTGTCCTGCCACAGGCGCACCATCTCGATGCCGAGGTTGTCGTGGGTGAAGGAGAACACGCCGAACAGCAGGTGGCGCTGCGCGGCCGCGGCCCGCGCCGCAATCGTATCCACCGGCCGGTCCTGCGGCGCGAAATACACCTCGACCGTGTATCCGTTCAGTTCGTACCGGTGCGTGGCGAGCACGTCCGTCTTGCCGGTGTGGAACACCGCATATGCCGGGTCCGGGTTCGGACCGGACCCGCCCCACATCTGCTCGAACTCGGCCCGGTAGGCCTGTGCCAGCCCGGTATGTGGAATCTCAATCGCGCAGTCGGCCCGCAACTCGCCGTCGTTTGGGTTGTAGCTTGCGACCCAGAGCCGGTCGTTGGTTGAGTCCGCGTCCGCGAGGTCCCGGACCGCGAACTTGTTGTGCATGTAGTTGCTCGCGTGCGGCCCGATCGAGTCGCTCCACACGACCACCCCGGCGCTGCGCAACTGAACCACCCAGGTGTTCTCCAGCCGCCGGTTGTCGGTGATCACCCGGACGTGCACGCCGCGGGAGTGGGCCGCGAGCAGCGCCTGCACCACGTCGGGCCGGGACGAATTGTAACAGCAGTAGTCAATCGACGCCCGCGCGCCGGCGAAGAATGCTATCAGCTTCTCGCCCAGGCTGTCCTGCGCGAACCAGGTGCACACGCTGTCGCCCGGCGGGCAGTATGCCGGCAGCGACGCGTCATCGACCAGGACCCGACGCGGACCGGTCATGCCGGCGGGCGCGTAGGTCCGGACCCGGAAGTCGGCCCATGCGGCCTCGGCCGGCGCGGTCGCATGACCGGCCACCATCTGCCAACCGACGCTGTCAATCGAGTAGGCAATACCGGTCGAACTGATGTAGCTCGAATCCGCCCGGCGCCAACTCAGGCCCACGCCCAACTTCACTTCCCCGTCGTCGTCCCGGCACCAGACCCGGAAATCGTACTCGCCACCGGGCCGGACCGGCGCGCGCTGGACCAGCCCGTTGTTACCGCCTGAACTCAACTCCAGCCGGACGAACCGGGCGCCGTACGCACCGCCCCGGGCCGTATCCGACTCGCGGGTGACCCGGGTCCGGGTTCGGCTCTCGACCGTCCAGCCCGCGGGCGTGCTGTCGTCCGGCCAGGATTCAAACCCCGGGTTCGACAGCAGGTTGGCGGTCGCGACCGCACCGAGCAGCAGAAACAGGAAAAAAGGACGCAACATATCCGTCATTATAGCGGCCGGCGCACCGCAGGCCAGCCCTTAGAACCGGAATGGAACCGCGAAGGCACAGAGACACGGAGGCAGCGCCGCACCTGCTGAGTGACAATGCTCTCTAGCTCCTGGTCTGTTACCTGGTGATCTTGGTGTCTTGGTGTTGAGATTCCTGCGTCGGTCTTCGGGCCGGCGCGGCCGCACTTGACACTATTGGCAATGCCGGTAACCTCATGCCCGATGGCAACCGTGGCGCTCGTCGGCCGGCCCAACACCGGCAAATCGACCCTGTTCAACCGCCTCGTCGGCGGCCGGGTCGCGATCACCCTGCGCGAGCCCGGCATCACACGCGACCGTATCATCCGCATGGTCGAGTGGCTCGGGCACCGGTTCCAGGTGATCGACACCGGCGGGCTGGTGTTCGACAGCGATGACAAAATCACCCGCCAGATCGAACGCCAGGTCGACGTCGCGCTCCAGGAAGCCGACCTCGCCGTGATGGTGGTCGACGGCCACGACGGGCTCGCCGCGCTCGACGAGGAAATCGCCGCGCGGCTCCGACGCCGCGGGCGGCATTTCCTGGTCGCGGTCAACAAGGTCGACGCCACGCGGGACTTCGAGACATCCGACTTCCACCGGCTCGGCGGCGACAAACTGCTGCCGATATCGGCCGAGCACGGCATCGGGGTGGACGAACTGCTCGACGAAATCATCCGCCTCCTGCCCGACCGGGCGCCACCCGCGCGCCGCCGCGCGCTGTCCCTTGCCATCCTCGGCCGGCCCAACGTCGGCAAGTCGTCGTTCCTCAACGCCCTGCTCGGTGATGAACGGGCAATCGTCACCGACATCCCGGGCACCACCCGCGACGTCGTCGAGGAGGACGTCCGGCTCGAAGGCCGCAATTACCGCCTGCTCGACACCGCCGGCATCCGGCGCAAGGCCCGGGTCCACGAGGCGGTCGAGTACTTTTCCGTCACCCGTGCGATCGACGTCGTCGAGCGCTGCGACGTGGTGCTGCTCATGTTCGACGCCACCGAGGGGCCGACCGCCCAGGACCAGCGGCTGGCGCACCTGGTCGACGAACGCAGCCGCGGCCTGGTCCTGGTTGCCAACAAAATGGACCTCGTGCCCGGGGAGCTGGACAAGAAGGTGCGCGACTGGGTTGCAAGCCGGCTCGACTTTGTCGACTACGCGCCGACCGTATTCGCCTCGGTCATCAACAACCGGGGTGTCATGGAGACGGTGCGCCGGGCCAGAGAAGTGTACGACGGCGGCAGCCGCCAGGTCAGCAACGCCCTGCTGCACGCCGCGGTGCTCGGCCGGCTCGAACAAAGACCCCCGAAGTACAACTGCCGCGTGCTCGGCATCAGCCAGGTCGGAACCCGTCCGCCTTCCTTCAAGGTCCGGCTGACCCGGCCCGACGCCGCGTCCGACACCTGGCGCCGATTCGCAGTCGGCCTGATCCGTCGAGCCTACGGTTTCGAAGGATACCCGATCCGGGTCCGGGTCGGACGCTAGTCGCGCGGTTCGGCCGCGTCGGTGAGCGCGGCCCGGAATGCATCCTGGCCCGCGCTCAACCGGTCGACTTCTCCGCCGCCGGAAGCCAGGCTCGGCCTGCCGCCGCCCCCGCCCCCAAGCGCCTTGCCGACAACCCTGGCCAGCTTGCCGGCCGGCAGCTTCTTCTCAAGGTCAGGGCTGATGAAGATGATGTAGGAAAGCCGCTTCCCGTCGACCGCCCCGGCCAGGAACCCGGCATAGCTCTTTCCCAGCCGCTCACGGATGCCGTCCGCAACCAGGCGCAGGTCGTCCACCTTGAACTGGGGCATGTACCCGACCGCGGCCTTCACCCCGCCGATGACCTCGAACTTGCCGGCAAACTCGGTCGCCGCGCCGCGCGCGACCCGGGCCGTCATCTGTTGGAGTCGATTCTCGGTGTGTCGGCCGTCCTCAAGCAGCTTCTCGACTCGCTGGACCAGCGCCTCCGGCCCGGTTCCGAGGACCCCGGAAACCCGTTCCAGGCGCTCGCGAACCTGCAGGAGCAGGCCGTGCGCGGCCCTGCCGACGACCGCGTCGATCCGCCGGATGCCGGCAGCCACACCGGTCTCCGACGTAACCACAAACATCCCGACCTCGCCCGTGCTCCGCAGGTGCGTACCCCCGCACAGCTCCATCGAACAGCCCGGGATGTTGACGACGGTGACCTTGTCACCGTACTGCTCCCCGAAGAACGCCAGGGCTCCCAGCTTCTTCGCTTCCTCGAACGGCACGTCGGGCTTGCGCTCGACCGCGACGTCATCCAGGACCCACCCGTACACCAGCCGTTCGACCTTGTGTAGTTGCCCGGGCGCCAGCGGCTCGAACGCGGTGAAGTCGAACCGGAGTCGTCCCGGCTCGACCAGGGACCCTTCCTGCTTCACGTAGTCGCCAACCACTTCCCGCAACGCGGCGTGCAACAGGTGGGTGGCGGTGTGAGCCCGCTCGATTTCCCGACGCCGTTCACGGTCCACCGTCGCGGTCACAAGTCCGGTGGCGACCTCGCCCCTCACCAGCCTGGCCTTGCACACTCGGACTCCCTGCTTGTAGTAGCTACCCAGCACTTCAAGCTCGAACTCCGCGCATTCAATCCTGCCCGTATCACCGACCTGCCCGCCCGCCTCCGCATAGAACGGGGTGTCTTTGAGATACACTTCCAGGACGCGGGCTTCGACCTTCTCGCTCTCAAGCTCTACGAAACGCACCAGCTCGGTCTCCACGTCGTCGCGGTCGTGACCGACGAACCTCATGCTCACGGTGTCGATACCAAGATCGGCCCCGGCCTGCTGGTCGATGAACGTCCTCTTCTTGCTCCGCTCCCGCTGCCCCGCCATCGCCTGCTCAAACCCCTCGGTGTCGAGCTTCACGTCCTCGGCCTCGGCCAGCTCCTTCACCAGTTCGATGTGGAATCCAAACGTATCGTGCAGCTTGAACAGGTCTTCGCCCGGGACCACCCGGTCGGTCCAGTGCCTCTTCAGCACATCCTGCCAGCGTTCAAGCCCGGCATCGAGCGTGTGCAGGAAACGCTCCTCCTCGGACTTGATCATCATCGCCGCCTGTTCGCGCTTGGCGACCAGCTCCGGGTACCACTGCCGCATGTGCTCGACCACCGCACTGGACACCCGGTACAGAAAGGGTTCCTTCACCCCGAGCCGGTGCGCGAACAGCAGGGCCCGACGCAGGATTCCGCGCAGCACGTAGCCCCGGGCTTCGTTGGACGGTATCGCCCCGTCCGCAATCGCAAACGTCAGGGCCCGGGCGTGGTCGGCCGCGACCCGGAACACTGACCGGTTGTCATCGGTAATCTCGATATCCAGTATCTTGCTCGTCTCGCCGACCAGCGGGGCAAACAGGTCGGTGTCGAATATGGTCTTCTTTCCCTGCGAAGCCATCGCCAGCCGCTCCATGCCCATCCCGGTATCGATGCCCCGATTCTTCAGCGGCTCACGCGTGCCATCCGGCAACTGGTTGAACTGCGGGAACACGACGTTGTATACCTCGCCGAACCGGTCGCAGTCACACCCCGGCCCGCAGCTCTCCTTGCCGCAGCCGTACTCCTCCCCGAGGTCGTAGAATATCTCCGAACACGGCCCGCACGCGCCGCCGCCGCCGACCGGACCCCAGAAGTTGTCTTCGGCCCCGAGCCGCGTAATCCGGTTCTCGGCCAGCCCGACCTTCTTGTGCCAGATGTCAAACGCCTCGTCGTCCTCCTCGAACACCGACGGGAACAGCCGTTCCGGGTCGAGCTTCGCCACTTCGGTCAGGTACTCCCAGGCCCACTGGATTCCGTCTTCCTTGAAGTAGTCGCCGAACGAGAAATTTCCCATCATCTCGAAGAAGGTATTGTGCCGCGAGGTCCTGCCTACCTGGTCCAGGTCCGACGCCCGCAGGCACTTCTGGATGCAGACCGCCCGGCGATACGGCGGCTCGACCGTGCCGGCGAAGTACGGCTTGAACTGCACCATTCCCGCGCCGGTGAACATGAGGCTCGGGTCGTCTTTGGGTATCAGCGGCGCGCTCGGCACAATCTTGTGCCCGCGCGCGGTGTAGAACTCAAGGAACGTCCGGCGTAGTTCACGATGGTTCATGACAGGCGAATTGTAGCGCAAAATGCCCCGGGTGCAATATCGCAGCCGACGCCGACTGACCCGAAGACCGACATAGGAATTTCAACACTAAGACACCAAGATCACCAAGTAGCAGACAGGAGCCGAAAAGGACAGCCACCCAACGGGTGCGGTACTACCTCGACCGAGGAAACGGCACAAGACCTTGTAGCTCCCGGTTTCCTACCTTCGTGTCTTTGTGGTTCCACTCTGGTTCCTGGGTCTGATATCCTGCTTGACTAACCTGCTGCTGCGCGTATACCTTCGGTGGCGGGGCACTTCTTGTGCGTCCCGCCGGGTGCCTGCATCCATGGAGGAATCATGAACCTGATGCTGTGTTTGCTCGTTGTCCTGTCCCCGACGGAGCGTGGGCCGACCACGCCGTTCGAGACCACGGTCTGCGCCCGCACCGAGTTGGCGGACGAAACCCGGGAGGAGTGGCTGCAGTACCGTAAGCCGCTGCCTGACCCGGCACCCGGTTCCGGGTTCAACTGGATACCGGTTGATTCGTTTGCGCTCTCCGGCGAGTTGGGACCCGGTGCCCGCGTCATCATCACCCACGCCCTGCCGGGCGACAGCCTGGAAATCGAGTCCTCGCTTACAAGCCTGTCGGCCCGAGAGAGAGAAGCCCTGGCATGGGCGCCTGACTGGCTCACCGAGGGCCTGACCAGCACGTTCCGCCGGCTCGGGGATTCCGCGGAGTTCTACGCCGACCTGCTGCTCGCCGCGCCGGATCCGTACACGGACGAAGTCGCTTTCTGCATCGCCAACATCGGACCCGAAGTGCTGACCCACCCGCTGTTCAATCCCGACCTGCTCCTGCTCAACGCCGAGCAGCTCTACGAAGTCGACGACTCGCTCAGGTACGCCGACATCATCGACCACGGTTCGTCACCGGGCGACTACTACTCGACTGTGCGCTACGCGGTCCTGGATCACGGCGACACCGTGCGGCTCGAACTGCCGCGCGACATCTACTACCACTACGTCGTCCACCCCACCACCAGTGACGAAATGCCGCGCCTCGACGACTACGTCCTGAACAAGCACTGGCGCGAGTACTTCTTCTTCGAAGCGGACTCCGGCTTCCCGCTTCTCTGCGACTACATCAAGCGGGCGGAAGTCGTCTGGGCCCGCCGGCTCGAACGCTACCCGAGCGGGCGGGAGTTCGAGCCCGACGACTACGCCCTCGACGTCATCGGCAACTGGGTCGACCGCACCATCACGAGCGGGGCATCCGGCAACCGGCCGATCCACCCGAACGTCATCGCCCACGAGCACAATGGCAACTGCGGCGAGATCCAGGACATGATGACCGCCGCCTGCCGCACCTGCCTGATCCCGGCCGTCAATTGCTCAGACCCGTGCGAAGACCATGTCTGGAACGAGTTCTGGGACGGCCATTGGTATCCCTACGCCCTGGACCGCACCACCCGGATCGCCGATAGTGCCTGCGGCTACGAGGAACTCCACGGCGGCAGCAAGCGCATCTCCGCAGTCTGGAACTGGCGGCCCGATGGCTTCTGGTGGACCGTCACTCGCGAGTACTCCCTCACCTGCTCGCTCCATGTCCGGGCGCTCGACCAGCGGGGCCTGCCGATTGACGGGGCAAGGGTTATCATCTCCAGCGAAGGCTGGGTCGGCGGGCTCTCGACCACCACAATCGGGTTCACCGACAGCGACGGCGCGGTCGCTTTCGAGCTCGGGGACCTGCGGAACTTCTATGCCCGGGTCTCGACTCCAATCGGCTACTACCCCTCGCCCGACTCCTCGGTCAAGATCATCAACTACAGCCAGACCGGTGCCCACTACTACAAGACCTTCTGCATACCCGCATGCCTGCCGGCCCCGGTTCCAACGCCCCGGCCCCATCCCGGCGACTCGCTCGCCCGGTACAAGCTAGAACTCGAACTCGACATGGCTTCCGGGCTGGACTACGGCTACTGCATCGCACGCGGCTCGGGTTCGGGCGACCCGGACGACACGGTTCGCATCTACCAGTACTACTCGGACCCGCACCCGGCACCGACCGGGGACGTCTTCGCGGTCGATACCGCGGGGTACGCTCGTTACCTTGCCGGCTCCCGATTCTCCGCACTGCTGTTTCATGACAACGTGCCGAACCAGACCGTATCCTTCACGTGTCCCCTGTACTCGAACCAGTACTACCTCATGCTGTCCAACGAAGACAAACTCCACGCCTCGCGCTGGCTCCAGTCCACGGCCCGCCTCTACATGCGGGCTCCCGGCATCGCGGCTCCTGGAACTCTTGACCCATTGACCCCTTTCCGCGCTGCCCCAACCGTGTTCCGGAACCGACTGGTAATGGACTTCAAGCCCGGGACCGCCCCGCTGACCGTGCAGGTGTTCAACGTCACCGGCCGGCTGATCGAAGAGCATAACCTCGGCCCGAAGCAGGGCCGGATCGAATCGGCTCTCAAAGCCGGGGTCTACCTGTTGCTGCTCTCGGACGGATCGAGGACATGGAGCAGCAAAGCGGTCGTGACCCACTAGGAGGACATGATGAAGAAACTCACACTCCTGCTCCTGGCGATCATCGTTGCCCCGGCCCCGGCTATCTTCCACACCGGATGGCACGATGCCGGCCTGCTCACGGTCAAACTGTCCAACTACGGCCGGTTCGGGTATGAGAACTGCGGAATCTGGCCCAGGGGAACCAACGAGTTCTACATCTTCGGGGCCGGTATCTGGCTCGGCGGGCTGCGAGACAACGGGCTCGGCACCGGGTTGACCGCACCGGTCGACTCCGGGGCCACGTCCCTGCCCGTGACTTCGACCGCGGGATTCGACTCGACCCGCGGAATCGTCCGGCTCGACGAGGAACTCGTCTTCTACCGCAGCACCACGCCGACCAGTTTCGACTCCTGCGTGCGCGGTTTCGCCGCGACCGATGCGGCCCCACACGGCTCGGGCGACTCGGTCTACGGCGTCACCGCGAGCGTATCGGTCGGGTACAACCCGTCGACCGGCGGCTCCGAGTTCGCACCCGGAGACCTGCCCAACGAACCGGGCTACACCGATACCCTTGACCGGATCCTGTTCTCCGACAACCCGGCCGACACCGCGCTCTGGCCGCTCCGGCGAACGAACGGCAGCGCACTCGTCGTCTCCAACGAGGACAGCTACAACATCTCCAACGACCTCGACTCCAGCCGCCACTCCGACAACGGTATCCCGCTGAACGCCAAGTTCATCCAGGTCGGCTATGCCTGGTACTACCACTACTACGAGGATTTCATCTTCCTTACCTACATGATCGTCAACAACTCCGAGACCGATTCACTCAGGAACCTGTTCGTTGGCCTCTGCTGCGACGCCGACGTCGGCGATGCGACCGACGACCTGGTCGGGTCGGACCTTACCCGCAACCTCGGCTACACGTGGGACTCCGACTTCCACGAACCCGGCTGGGGCAGGGTTCCGGGTTACGTCGGCTACGATTTCCTCGAAAGCCCGCTCGGCCAGGGCGGCCAGCTCGGGCTGACCGCGTTCAAAATCCTGCGCAATCCGGGCCAGCCCGGCCCCGGGGTCCCGGACCCGGAGAACGATC
>CBDUZK010000055.1:0-12409 GCA_965371675.1 uncultured bacterium
CCTCGCCCAGCATCTGCCGGGTCTGGGGCGCGAGTGTCGTTGCTTCAGTGTTCATGATTTTGCACCTCTAACTACTATCAGTGAAAAACCACTGTTTTGCCGCACTTTTCGAGCAGGAAGCCCGTAAGTCACGCAAATCGGTAGCCCCGGTACGACCCCCCCCTGTGGCTCCCCGGATGGTCTACCCCGTGGTCCCCGGGATGGTCCACCCCATGGCCCTGTCCGTGGTCCACCCCATGATCCTGTCCACGGCCCACCCGGTCGTGAGGACCGTCGTCCGCCCCACGGTCCTCCTCATGGTCGCCCGGGCGGTCCGGCCGATGGCGGCCCTCGCGGTCCGGCCCACGGCCCTCTTCCTCGCCGGCCACGTCGCCCAGCCCTTGACCCAGTCCTTCGCCCGGACCGTCGCCCTCCCCATTGCCCTCTGAGTCGCCCTCCCCACCGTCCGGATTCTAGATTCTAGATTTGAGATTGTTCCATTTGCGAATTCCGAATGCTGAATGACGAATGGAAAGACAACCACGGATGATTCGGAGCGAGGAAACCACGGATGAACACCGATAAACACTGTGGCGGACACCGAGCGGAGAGTGCCATCAGAGGGCACAACACGGATGAACACTGATGGGAAAGTCAGATGTCAGAATGCAGAAGTAAGGGAGGGAGCCGGGCAGGGCGGATCAGGGCAGGCCGAGAGATTTCAGATTCGAGATTCTAGATTCCAGATTGACAGGAACTGCGAATGCCGATTGCCGAATGAAGAATGAACCACGGATGGACACTGGCGAAGAGGAACGAAGATAGAGGAGTGAGGATGGAGGAGCGAAACCCGGGACTGTACCAGCAAGGGACCGTCCCAGCGGTTTCGCGGGCCGGAGCGGGCGGAATGTTGACCACGGATCAACACAGATAGAAAAGCCAGGGGTCAGAGTGCAGAATGCTGGATGAGGAGGGAGAAGAGAGACGTGAGGCGGGCTTCGGTGATGAATGTGGGCCGCCTTGGTGTGGGTTCCATCAGTCCCCGGAGGGGTAGTGATGAGGCGTGGCACTGGAGCGGCCCTGGTTTACTGCGGCAGGGTCGCGAACGTGTTTCCCTGGCGGAGTGCGCGCAGCAGCTTCGTCCTCTGTTCCTGGACCTGGCTGGTTACCTTCGGATTGTGCCGCGGTGTCAGGTCGCGGAGCTCCTCGCTCTTCTGGCTGAGGAAGACCAGTGCCCCGACGAGCATGGTGCAGCCCAGGAGCAGGGTGAGCGCGGTACAGAACTTATTTGCGGACATGGCGTTCTCCTTTTTGTTTGCGGACCTTGATGTAGTGACTACACCGGTCGTGCCAACCCGTGCGCACCTGCGTAACAGCCGGGATTGTAACAGGTTAGTGGATATGAGTGGGGGTCTGCAGGACTGGGGCGAACCACGGGTTGTTACACATTGTCGGGCGGCGCATGGTGGTACGGGACGTAAGTGTTGTAGTTCTAAAGCATTGCGTCAGTCTCGGGCGATGTTACAGCTCTGGGGCTGTCGGGCCGGCAGTGAGACGGGTCTGGGGGGCTGTTGACCGGTTCATAGTGGGCTGCGGGCGGTGTCGAAGAAGTGGTGGAGGGCAGGATGCGTGTTGTGTGGGGAAGTGTGGATTTGGGGTTGACAGTGGGGTGAAGTGGCGCTAGAATGGGCCTCGTGAGCAGGTGCGTGTTGGAAAGTGGCGAACCGGACAAACTGATGGGTCGGTGAGGCAGCAATATGCTTCCGACTCATCTGTTTTACGGTAAGCACCACCATTCTGTCGATAGCAAGGGCAGGGTTGCAATCCCGTCTGGGTTCCGTCGGAAGATCGGCCCGGAATCGGACGATACCGTGATTCTTCACGTGCGTGCGAACGGGGCGATTCGATGCCACCCCGCTGCCGATTGGACCTCATTCTGGGAGGCAGCCCTGCCCGAAATCACCAGGTACCAGGAAGACTCGGATGACGCCCGTGGCCTGCTGGGCGACGTGGAAGAAGTGAAGCTGGACGGCCAGGGCCGGGTTCTGATTCCGCGGATGATGACCGAGGAAGCGGGCATCGGGACCGACGTAGTGATTGCGGGAGCCGGTGAGTTCTTCGAGATCTGGGACAGGCAGCGTCACCAGGAGTACCGCAGCAAGAACGCCGAGCCGCGCCGCAAGGCGATGGCCGAGGCCGAGCGACGGATGCGGGAGCGGCGGGCCGCGCGGTCACAGGCTGCCACCGATGTTTCATGAGCCGGTTTTCGTCGAAGAAGTACTGCAACTGCTGCGTCCCGACCACGGCACAATCGTTGACGCAACGTGCGGTGGCGGTGGGCATGCCCGGGCGATACTCGAGCGTTCGGGCCGAGTCCGGCTGTTAGGGCTGGACCTCGATTCCGAGGCGATAGCCTCGGCGCAAGCGCATCTGCGCAGCTTTCACGATAACCTGGACCTGCGTCAAGCAAGTTATGTGGACATGGCCAAATATGTTACGGAGCTCGAATTGCAGCCGGTGACCGGCGTGCTGTTCGATTTCGGCGTGTCGCTCCACCAGCTCCGGACCCCAGAGCGCGGTTTCGGTCACAGTGTGGACGGCCCGCTCGACATGCGCTTCGCCGGCAGGCGGGGCGGGCCGACGGCGCTGCAACTGATCCGGCGGTCGTCACGACGCCGGATAATGACCTGGCTGCGCGAGCACGGTGAGGAGCCGTTTTCCGGCCGGATTGCCCGTGTCATCCACGAGCGGCAGAACTCGATTCAAACCACCGGTGACCTGGCCGAGGCGGTCCGGAGCGTGGTGCCGGCGCGCCTGGCTCGTCGAAGCCTGGCCCGGGTTTTCCAGGCCCTGCGGATAGCCGTCAACAATGAGCTGGACAACATCCGCGCCGGGCTGCGGGTCGCGCTCGATACCCTGGCCCCGGGCGGGAGGATTGTGACGATTTCCTACCACAGTCTCGAAGACCGGATCTGCAAGGTGGCGTTGCGCGACGCGGCGAAGGAAGGGCAGGTGTCGGTATTGACCCGCAAGCCGGTTCGTCCGGGCGCGGATGAAGTCGCCCGGAATCCCGCGGCACGGAGCGCCCGGTTGCGGGCAGCGGAGAGGCTCCCGTGAACGCGCTGCGGTTGATCGGGCTGGTGGCGTTGCTCTGTACCCTGGCCATGGCTTACCTGTTTCAGCGCGACCTGAGCCTGCGCCTGGTTACGCGGCAGGCCCGGCAGGCGGCCCTGACCCGCGTGTTGTCCGAGCGGCGCGACCGACTCGCGGTCGAGGTTGCGCATTTGACCGGCTTCGGTCGCCTGGATTCGATTTGCGGCCGGACCGGGTCCGGTCGCGACGGGGCCGGGGACCGGGTTGCAGACGTCGAGATTGAGCCCGGACATGGAGTTGCCGATGCGCCTTCGGCCGTTGCGGCGGTAGTGCCAGGGGATGGTCGATGAGCAAGGACAGAGAGCGTTGAAGCAGAGACGGATTCACCGCAAGCCGCCGCGGCGCGTGAGTCCGGTCAGCATCGGCAGTATCGGGCGCCGGACCGGTCGCCCGCGCAAGAAGACGGCGGGAACGAAACGCAGCTTCGGACGCAGGCCCCTGAGGCCGGAGACCCGGCGGCCGCTCGGGTTGCTGGTCCTGCTGCTCGTCGGCGGTGGCCTCCTGTTCGGGTGCTACCTGTACATGCAACTGGTCGTGGGACGGGATTACGATGCCCTGGCCCGGAGCATGCACCAGGACACGATTCCGCTTGCCGGTCGCCGGGGACGGATCATGGACCGTCGCGGCCGCCTGCTGACCGTGAACTGTTCGTCCTGCTCGGTCCTGATATGGCCGGCGGACATCAAGCGACTGGACCGGACCGACAGCGCGGTCATCCGTGGCCGGCGTACGCCGCGGGTGGAACGGGTGGCCGGGCTGCTGGAGCGGTTCGGGCTGGGGTCGGCGAAGGACGTCCGGCGTGAAATCCAGCGGCGCGAGGGGTTCTACTGCCACCGACACGGTGTTGACTACATGCTGGGTGATTCATTGCACCAGGCACTGGTGCGGAGCCAGGTGCACGACTACACGGTGGTCCGCGATGAGCAGCGTCGCCGGTATCCGTACGGCGAGGTGTGCGCGAACGTTGTCGGGTACGTGAAGAACGGGCTGCGTCCGAAGGGTCGGGCCGGGATCGAACTCCGGCTGGATTCGCTGCTCGCCGGCCGGCCGGGCAAGGCGTTTGTGCAGAAGGACCGGATCGGGCACCGGCTGCCCGACCCCACCTATCCCCGGTGTGAACCGGAGCCGGGCGCGGATGTCGTGTTGACGCTGGACATGGACGTCCAGGCAATCTGCTACCGGGCGCTCCGGCGGAAGGTGCGGGAGAGCGGCGCGGTGCGCGGTTCCGCAGTCGTCCTGAACGCGAGCACAGGCGCGGTCCTCGCGCTTGCGGACTACCCGGGCTATGACCCGGAGCATTACGGGCGCTATCCTCTGTCCCGTCACCGGTCCGCTGCGGCCTGCGACCAGTTCGAGCCGGGTTCGAGCTTCAAGATTGCGATTGCCGCCGCGGCCCTGGAAAGCGACCGGTCGGCCACCCTGACGAGGCGTTCCTACGACGTGTCGGCCGGTTTCGTCCAGATTGGCGACCGGAAGATACACGATGTCCACAGGCTTGACGTGCTCGACTTCGACGGCCTGCTGGTGCAGTCGTCGAACCCGGGCTGTGCCATGCTGTCGCGCGAAGTGGACTCGGTGCTGTTCTACCGGACCGCGCGGGCCCTGGGTTTCGGGTACTCGGTCGGGCTCGGGTTGCCGGGTGAGGCGAGCGGTCAACTCGACCGGCCGTCCCGGTTGACGCCGGTCCGCTATGCCAACATCGCCTTCGGCCAGGGGGTCGCGGTGAGCCTGGTGCAACTCGCGGGCGCGTACCAGTGCATCGCGGCCGGGGGGGAGTACCTGCGTCCCTACCTGGTCGAGGCGGTCGTGCGGGAAGGCGATACGATTTACCGCTTCGGGCGGACTGAAGTGCGGCGGGCCCTGCGGCTGGCGACCGCGGAGCGACTCCGGTGGATTCTCGCCCGGGTCGTGACCGAGGGAACCGGGGTCCAGGCGCGAATCCCGGGAACGACCGCCGCGGGCAAGACCGGTACGGCCCAGAAAATCGACCCGCTGACGAGACGCTACTCCGATACGAAGACGATGATGAGCTTCGCCGGGTTCTTCCCGGCCGGTGTTCCCCGGTACGTGATTGCGGTGACGATTGACGAGCCGGCGGTCGGTCGGTTCGCGAGCACGGTTGCCTGCCCGGTGTTCAGCGAAATCGGCACCGGCCTGCTGGCAATGGACCGGATGGTGCGGCGTTCCGGGGACGCCTGGTGCGCGGCCGCGCTGGAGGGGACGGAAGTCTCCCTGCACGGAGGGGCGGACCGGTGAAGCGCCTCAGCGAACTGACGCGCAGCGTGCCGTGCACGGTTCACGGCAACGCGGACATGGAAATCAAGGGGATTGCGTACCATTCGGCCCGGGTTGAACCCGGGTTCCTGTTTGTCGCAATCGACGGGTTCCGCGTTTCGGGCGCGAGGTTCATCGACGACGCAATCAGCCGTGGGGCCGTTGCCGTGGCCACGACCGACCTGGGCAACGTTCACAAGAGCTGGGTCACAGCGGTCGCCACGCAATCGCCACGGAAGCTGCTCGCCCAGGTGGCCAACCGGTTCTACGGTTTCCCGGCCCGCAAGATGAAGCTGGTCGGGATAACCGGGACCAACGGCAAGACCACGACCGGGTATCTCGTGCGCGCCATCGCGCGTCACGTCGGGACCGAACCCGGCTTCATCGGTACGGTCGAGTACTGGGACGGGGTCGAGCGCCGCCCGGCGGGCCAGACCACGCCGGAGAGTCTTGAACTCGTGCAGATGCTGGCGCGGATGGCGGAGCACGACGTGTCGGTCTGCGTGACCGAGGTGTCGTCGCACGCGCTGGAGCTCGACCGGGTCCTCGACCTTGACTTCGCGGTCGCGGCGTTCACGAACCTGAGCCAGGACCATCTTGATTTCCACCGGACGTTCCAGCGCTACCAGGAAGCGAAACTGAAGCTGTTCACCGGGTTGTCGCCGACGAGCGTGGCGGTGGTGAATACCGATGACCCGGCCGGGCTCGAGATACTCGACCGCAGTCGGGCCCGGCCGTTGACCTACGGGACGCGGTCCGACCTGAAGCTGGTGCCGGATATCACCGGCACGGTCGCCGAAGTCACGCCGGACGGCTTGGCCGTGGACCTCGTCTTCCGCGACCGGGACTGGCCGGTGAAGCTGCAGTTGGTCGGGCAGCACAACCTGATGAACCTGATGGCGGCGTTCGGAATCGGCGTCGCGCTCGGCTGGGAACCGGCAGCGATTATCAGCGGCGCCGAAGCGCTGGAGAATGTTCCGGGCCGGCTGGAGCGGATTGCGGGCGACGTCCGGTATCGCGTGTTCGTTGACTACGCGCATACGCCGGACGCCCTGGACCGCGTCCTGAGTACGGTGCGCGATTTCACCAGCGGCCGGGTAATCACGGTGTTCGGCTGCGGCGGAGACCGGGACCGGGCGAAGCGGCCCCTGATGGGAGAAGTGGTCGCCCGGCGCGCGGACCTGGCAATCGTGACGTCCGACAACCCGCGCAGTGAGGACCCCGAGGCAATTATCCGCGAGGTGCTCGCCGGGATGAGCGGGGCCGACAAACCGGTGGTGGAGCCGGACCGGGCTGAAGCCATCCGCCGGGCCCTGTCAATGGCGGGCGATGGCGATACCGTTGTCGTCGCCGGCAAGGGACACGAAGACTACCAGATTGTCGGGAATGAACGGCGCCACTTTGACGACCGCGAGACGGTGCGGCGGCTCATGGGGCACGGGGACTGATGCTCTACCACCTGCTGGTTCCACTGCGCGAGGTGTTCAGCCCGTTGAACCTGTTCCGCTACATCACGTTCCGGGCGGTGATGGCCGGGTCGGTGAGCATCCTGTTGACGCTGGCGCTCGGCCCGGTGTTGATTCGGCTGGTGCGCAGGCTGCAGATCGGGCAGAACGTCCGGGACGAAGTGCCGGAGCGTCATCGCCGGAAGGCGGGCACGCCGACGATGGGCGGCGTGCTGATACTGGCGGCCAGCTTGCTCGGCATCCTGCTGTTCGGGGACCTGGGCAACCGGTTCGTGCAGCTTGGAATCCTGGTGCTGGTCTGGCTCGGCATACTCGGGGCCTGGGACGACTACGTGAAGGTCCGCAAGGGCAAGCCCCGGGGCGTGAGCAAGACGGTCAAGCTCGTGTCCCAGTTCGGGCTCGCGCTGGTCGTGGGAGCGGTGCTGTACTTCTTCCCGCCGGACCCGGCAATCCGGTCGCAGATCAACTTCCTGTTGTTCAAGAACGTCGTCATCGAGTTCGGCTGGCTGTACGTGCCGTTCGTGATGCTCCTGCTGGTCGGGTTCTCCAATGCCGTGAACCTGGCCGACGGGCTCGACGGGCTCGCGGCCGGGCTGCTGGTCGTGGCGTTGAGCAGCTACGGCGTGCTCTGCTACGTCGCGGGTCACGGACAGATGGCCGACTACCTGAATATCATGTTCGTCTCGGGCAGCGGCGAGATGGCGGTGTACTGCCTGGCACTGGTCGGAGGGTGCCTCGGGTTCCTGTGGTTCAACGCGCACCCGGCCCAGGTGTTCATGGGCGACACCGGGTCCCTGCCACTGGGCGGCGCGCTCGCCCTGGTCGCGGTCGTTTCCAAGCACGAGCTTCTGCTGTTTGTGGTCGGGGGCGTGTTTGTGCTGGAGACCGTCTCCGTGATACTGCAGGTGGGCTATTTCCGCGCGACCAAGGGGCGGCGGTTGTTCCGGATGGCCCCGCTGCATCATCACTTCGAGTTGAAGGGATGGGCCGAGACCCAGGTGGTAACGAGGTTCATGATCCTGGCGGTGCTGTTCGGACTGGTGGCACTGGCCAGCCTGAAGATACGATGAAAGCACCGACGCGCGCCGGACTCGCCCGCAGTCAGGTCTTGGTGATGGGAATGGGCCGGGCCGGGACCGCGATGGCGCGCTTCCTGTTGAAATTGGGTGCGCGGGTCTGGGGATGGGACGACGCCCCCCAGGCGCTTGATGCCCAGACGGTGAAGCGGTTGCGGGCCGCGGGCATGACGGTGCCGCGCCGGGCGGAGCAGGTCCGCGTTGACTTCGCGGTCGTCAGCCCCGGGGTCCCGAACAGCAACCCGGTCGTGCGCGGACTGTGGGCCCGCCGGGTCCCGATTGTGGACGAGCTCGACCTGGCGAGCCGATACGTCAATGGCGAGTTGATTGCGGTGACCGGCACGAACGGCAAGTCCACGACCGCGGCCCTGATTGCCGAGATGCTCCGCCAGGACGGACGCCGGGTGTTCGTCGGGGGCAACCTGGCTCCGGGCCGACCGTTGTCGGCCGCGCTGGGCGTCGGTCGGGCCCGGGTTCACGTCGTCGAGGTCTCGAGTTTCCAGCTCGAACGGGCGCGCTGGCTCGCGCCGCGCGTGGCGGTCGTGTTGAACGTCACGCCGGACCACCTGAACCGGCACCGGACGATTGAACGCTATGCCGACTGCAAATTCCGGGTTCTTGACCGTCAGGGACCGGATGACTTCGCGGTGCTGAACCGCGAAGACCCGGTCGTGATGACGGCGGGAACACGCGGGCGGGCGCAGCGCCGCTTGTTCTCGGTTCGCCGCCGCGTCGACGGGGCGTTCCTGATGGGCAAGCATCTGTATTTCAGGGAAGAACTGGTTGCATCCGAGCGGCGCATGGCTCTGCCGGGCCGGCACAACGTTGAGAACGCACTGGCGGCGATGGCCGCGGTGCTGTCTCTTGGCGTCGACCCGGCAGCCGTGCGTCGCGCGCTCCGCGCGTTCCAGGGACTGCCGCACCGGCTGGAACTGGTCCGCCGGATTGCCGGCGTGCCCTGGTACAACAACAGCATGTGTACGAACCCGACTGCGGGCGTGCGTTCGCTTGAGGTGTTCCCGACGCGGAAGGTCGTCCTGATTACCGGCGGGCGCGAGAAGGGGCTGCCGGTGCGCGACTATGTCAAGGCGGTCGCGCGGCGCGCGCGGTGGGCGGTGCTGCTGGGGGAGAGCGCGGACCTGCTTGCCCGGATGTTGCGGCAGGAGGGGTGTCCCCGGTTCGAGGTGTGCGGGAACCTGCGGACCGCGGTGCATGCGGCCCGGTGCAGGGCAAGGGCAGGCGATACGGTGTTGTTCTCACCCGCGTTCGCGAGTTTCGACCAGTTCCGTGATTTCCAGGAGCGGGGCCGGGCGTTCCGGAAGGAGGTCCGTGGACTTCGTTAGGCGGGCGCCGCGCCGCCGGTTGTCGAGCTTGAGCCGACGGACCGAGACGGCCCTCCGCCAGACGCGACCGGCAAGGAACGCGGTCATCGCGGAGCGGCCGATGCAGCCGGTTGACGGCGGGGTCCTGTTTTCGGTTGCAACGCTCGTGCTGCTTGGTTTGATTGTCGCGTACGCGACCACCTACCACGCGGGCTACGGGCATCTGGCCCGGCATGGTGTCCGGGTCGCGGCCGGGGTCGCGGCCCTGGTGTTCGGCCTGACCGTGCCGCACCGCTGGTACGGTGGATGGCTGCGCTGGGTGATCCTGGTGACTGCGCTCGGGTTGCTCGCGGCAACCCTGGTGTGGGGCAGGACCGTGAACGGGGCGGAACGGTGGCTTGAGATACCGCACTTTCCGTTCCCGATCCAGCCGGCCGAGATTGCCAAGTTCGCGCTGCCGATGTGGCTTGCGGCGCACTTCGCCGACCTGGAGGAGAAGCGCGAACCGGACCGCGGAGTCTGGAGTTCGGTCGTGCTGCCCGGGGCGATAATGCTTGCTTTCCTGGTGTTGACCCTGCTCGAACGCGCAATCGGGACCACCTGTATCATGGCCGCTTCGGCGCTGGCGATTTTCCTGCTCGCCGGTGTGCGTCCCGGCTACTTTGTCATGCTCGCCGGCATCGCGTTCGGGCTCGTGAGCTTGGGGGTGCTGTTGTTTCCGCACGGCTGGGACCGGCTGGTCGGGTTCCTCACCGGCCGCCCCTGGCAGCAGGAGCAGTCCAAGATTGCAATCGCGTGCGGACGGTTCTGGGGCAAGTGGGTGACGGGCAGCAAGCAGTGCGCCTATTTTCTCCCGGAGGTGAAGACCGATTTCGCGGTCGCCGCGGTCTGCGAGGAGTTCGGATTCCTGGGGAGCTGCGGCGTGTTCGGCCTGTACGGGCTGTTCCTGTGGCGTGGTATCCGGATCAGCCGGAAGGCGCCGGGCTTCTTCGGCCGATACCTGGCGGCCGGGATTGCGGTTACGATTTTCCTGTACGCGATGGTCCACATCGGCGTGGCGATCGGGGTGCTGCCCACGACCGGACAGCCCCTGCCCTGGGTGAGCTATGGCGGGACCGCGATGCTGGCAAACCTGTTCGCCGCCGGGGTGCTGTTGAACATATCAAGATACGACCGGAGGCTGCATGAGAGTAACGGTGGTCGCGGGGGGAACGGGAGGACACATCCTTCCCGCCCTTACCCTCGCTCGTTAATTGATGAAACGCGGGATTGACGTTTCTTGGATGGGCCGACCGGCCGGCCTCGAACGGGAGCTGGCAGATACCGACGGCATCAGGTACGAGCCGATCCCGGCGGCCGGGTTTTCCGGCCGGGGCCTGGCCGGCAAGCTGGTCTGGTCCTGGGCGTTCCTGCGCGGGACCGCGAAGGCGCTGCGTTCCTTCGGTGACCGGGAACCGGACGCGGTCGTCGCCGCCGGTGGATACGTTGGTGCCGCGCCGCTGCTGGCCGCACGTCTGCGCGGAGTGCCGTTCTTCCTGCTCGAACAGAACCGGATTCCGGGCCGGGTGACGCGCCTGTTCGCGTCCGCGGCGCGCGGGCTGTTCCTTGCGTACCCGCTCGCGACCGAACTGCGGGCGGAGACGTACGTCACCGGCAACCCGCTGCGGCCGGAGATGGTGACCGGCGGGCGGGAGGACGACGGGAAGACGATTCTCGTGCTCGGGGGCAGCCAGGGCGCGCGCGCGTTGAACCTGGCCGCGGTTGACGCGGCGGCGGCCCTCCCCGGTTTCCGATTCGTGATCCTGACCGGACGGCGCGACTACGAAATGGTCCGCTCCACGGTCCGTTCGAGCAACTGCGAGCTGGTTGATTTCACCGACCGGCCCGGCGAGCTTTACCGGCGGGCAACGATTGCGATATCACGGGCGGGCGGCATGGTCCTGTCGGAACTGGCTGCTTTCGGCATCCCTGCCATCCTGATACCATTCCCCTACGCAACCGACCGGCACCAGGACGCCAACGCCCGATACCTGACCGCCCACGGCGCGGCGGTCGTCCTGGACCAGAACAGCCTGTCCGGGCTTGTCTCCGAGGTGCGCCGATTGATGGACGACTCCGAGCGGCGCGCCCGGATAGCCGATGCGGTGCGTTCGCTCGCCCGCCCGCAGGCAACGCAGGACATAGCGGAAAGGATTGAGCAATGCTTGGCCGCCTGAGGAAAGTCCACTTCATCGGGATCGGCGGTGTCGGCATGAGCGGCATCGCGTTGCTGCTTCAGAATCTCGGTTTCGAGGTGTCCGGTTCGGACCTGCAGGAGAGCGCGACGACCCGGCGCCTGGTCGAGGCCGGGGTGAAGGTCAGCGTCGGGCATGCGGCGGAGAACTGCCGGGACGCGGAAGTGGTGGTCTACTCGACCGCGATCCCGTCCGACAACCCGGAGTTCGTCTGTGCGCAGGAGCAGGGGATACCGATTATCCGCCGGGCCGAGATGCTCGCGGAGCTGATGCGCATGAAGTTCGCGGTGGCGGTGGCGGGCAGCCACGGTAAGACGACGGTCACGTCGATGACCGGGCACGTGCTGGAGAAGGCCGGGCTCGACCCGACCACTGTGATCGGTGGTCGCGTGCTCGGGGCCGAGGCCGGCGCCCGGCTGGGCCAGTCCGAGTACCTCGTGGCGGAAGCGGACGAAAGCGACCGTTCGTTCCTCGTGCTCTACCCGTCGATCGCAGTCGTGACCAACATCGAGCGGGAGCATCTTGATATCTACAAGGACCTGGCCGACATCAAGCGGACGTTCATCCGCTTCGTCAACCGGGTGCCGTTCTACGGCAGTGTTATCGTCTGCAGCGACTCGCCCGGAGTCCGCGCAATCCGGAAGCGAATCAAGCGCCGCGTGGTGACCTACGGTGTCGACACGCTGGCGGACCTGCGGGTGAAGGACGTGCAGCAGTACGCGTTCTCGACCGCCTTCACCCTGGTCCACAACGGGCGCGATGCCGGGCGGTTCAGCGTGGGGATGCCCGGGCTGCATAACGTCCGGAACGCGCTGGCGGCAATCGCGGTCGGGGTCGAGCTCGGGGTTGAACTCCGCGTCATCGAGCAGGCGCTGGTGACGTTCTCGGGTATCCACCGGAGGCTC
>CBDUZK010000056.1:0-12265 GCA_965371675.1 uncultured bacterium
AGGGCGACCTTGACGCCGTTCTCAATACGATTCGCGTCGCGCACCGGTCCTGCCATGTGGAACTGACGAACCTGCTGATTCCCGGGAGGAATGACTCGGATGAAGAACTGGCGGACCTGGTCGGTTTCGTGGCCGGGCTCGGCCGGGCCACCGTGCTGCATTTCTCGCGCTACTTCCCGCGCCACCGGGCGACCGAGCCGCCGACACCGGACGCCCGGCTCCTGCGTGCATATGAGATTGCACGACGCCGGCTTGACTATGTGTACCTGGGCAATGTCGCGGTCGGGTCGGAGTACCGTGACACGATCTGTCCCGCGTGCGGGAACCTGCTGGTCGAGCGCGGCCTCACCGGGGGCCGCCCGGTTGGAATCCGTGACTGTGCGTGCGGTCGCTGCGGTCGCCGCGTGGATATCGTGCTGTGAGCGTGCGGTTCCTCCGGCCGGGCGACGTGGTGCTGGCGGTCCTGTTGCTGGCCGGCTCAGTGGCGGCCCTGCTGTTTGGCCGTCAGTCGCACGCAGCGGGCAGTTGTGAGGTCAGGACAGTTGCCGGTGCCGTTCAAATCCGGCTGCCGGCCGACACGACACTGACCGTCGGCGGCCCGGTCGGGGAGACCCGGATTGAGATCCGGGGGTTGGTGGTCCGGGTTGTGGAATCGGACTGCCCGGGTCAGTTGTGCGTCCGGGCCGGGGCGATATCGAGCCCGGGGCAGGCAATCGTCTGCCTGCCGAACCGGGTGGTGGTGCGCCTGACCGGGGATTCGCTTGATGCGGTTACACGCTGAGCGGACGATTCCCGGTCGGGTCGTGCGGATTGCGACCTACGGCGCGCTGGCGATCGGTCTGTACACGGTGGAGAATCTCCTGCCGAGCCCGATTCCCTGGTTGCGCATCGGCGCATCGAACGTCGCCGTTGTCCTGGCGTTGTACGAACTGGGCGTGGTCCCGGCGGCAGGAGTGTTGCTGTTGAAGCTGGTGCTCGGGTCCCTGCTGTTCGGTCGGTTCCTGTCGCCGTTCTTCTGGTTCGGCCTGGCCGGTGGTACTCTCGGGTTGGCGGCAATGGCGGTTGCGTTCACGGCCGGTCGGCGCTGGTTGAGCGTTGTGGGCGTCAGCATCGCCGGCGGCGTTTTCCATAACGTCGGTCAGCTTGCGGTTGCGCGCCTGCTGCTCCTGCCCGCGGACGCGGCTTCGTACCTGTTGCCGATACTGGTCCTGGTGGGCACTGTCGGCGGCGGAGTGATCGGCATCGTGGCCGGACTGGTTCAGGAGTATCAACACAAAGACACCGGGAGCATGAAGACGCCCAAAGGCAAATATCAAGATGCAAAGTGCAAGGGGCAAAGTGCAGAATGAGGAGGTGGACCGTCAAGGAGGCAGGGACATCCGAGGGGCGGAAGAAGCCAGAGCGCAGCGGGGGGTCAGGAGATACGGTTCGGGCTCCGGGGACCGGGCGTCGGTTTGTTCCCGAAGAGCGGACTTGAATGCGGCGGGGCGGGGCTGTAGTCTATTGGTGATATGAAGAGTTTCGGGGCGCGTAGCGGCCGCTCGGTCGGGCTGTTGGTTCTGGCGATTGTGATCGCGGGAATCGTGGGCAGCGTGGTGTCCTATTTCATGGCCGGTGTCTTCCCGGACGGGCCGGTTCGGGATTTCTTCTTCCGTGCGCTGGAACTGGGCATCCCGGCTTTCACGGTCAGTCTCGGTTTCATGACATTCACGTTCGGGCTGGCATTCTCCATCACGGCCTTCAGTGTTATTCTCGTGGTCCTGGCCGGGTATCTCTGGTATAAGCTGTAGCCGCTGAGAGCGGCCGAAAATGAAGCGGGGCGGCCCCGAATCGGGCCGCCCCGCTTCTCATGCCGTTGGTCAGTTCTGCACGACAATCTTCCTGGCCACGACGAGTGCATTGCTCTCGAACTTCAAGAGGTATACGCCGGTCGGCACGCGTGCGTGCCGGTCAGACCTGCCGTCCCAGTGGATGGTGTGCAGCCCGACTGAGACCGGGCCGTCGAGCAGCCTGCGTACCATTCGACCGGTCGCGTCGTAGATGGTGATGCGGGCCGGGCCGGGTTGTTTGATGGCGTAGCGTACAGCCATCTGACCCTGAGTCGGGTTGGGATACACGGCGAGCGCCGGTGTCTTGAGACCGGTGTGGCCGGCATCCATTACTCCGGAGCGGGCCGGCCGTGGGCCGAAGAACGCGCCGGTGGCCGTGTCGCCGTCGGGCTTGTACTCCCAGAACTCGAAGGAGTAGGAGCCCTTAAGGCAGAAGATGGTTGAATCCACACCTGCCAGGGCCGAGCCGCGCTTGACCTTGCGTCGCCTGCCGACCAGGGCAATCGGTATGTCGGTCATCTGTACCCAGGAGTCCTGTACCAGCGGGTACTTCCAGAATTCCTGCTTGTTTCCACCCTTCAGGATGTAGAGCGTGCTGTCGAGGTAGCACATCGACGCACCGGCCTTGACCTTGCGTCGGCGGCCCGTGCGGTTCTTGTAGAGGCGGGTGCTGTCGAGTTCGCGCCAGGTCTTGGTTACCGGGTCGAGTTCGTAGGATTCGAACGTGTTGGATCCTTTGAGCACGTAGATGTTGCCGTCGCCGTATTCCATGTCGGAGCCGTACTTGCAGCGCTTGTAGCGGGAGCCCCAGGGCACATCGAGTCGGTTGCCGTGGTCGTCGAGCATGACCTCCCAGGTGTCGGCGGCGATGTCGTAGGCGAAGAGGAGGTTGGTATTGTTGCCGATGAGACAGTAGACGGAGCCGTCGAGACCTTGGTAGGGGACATATGCGAGGGCCGATCCCTTCTTTGGAGGACGATAGCCTTCGACGTTGATGCCTTTGCCGACCGCGCAGCGTTCGATCCAGATGCCGGTGTCGATGTCGTACTGGTAGAAGTCGGTTTTGCCGCCACCCTTGGTGGCCCAGAGCGTTCCTTCGTCTCCGTGGTCCGGGTCGAAGGCGAGGTCGCATCCGTATTTGGGTTTGCGGCCGGACGGTAGCGCGGGCATGTAGCTGACGGTGTCCCATTCGCCGGTCGCGATGTCGAAGGTCCAGAGCTCGTCGGTGTTGCTGCCCTTCATCGAGTAGAGCTTGTTTTCGTTCGGGACATGGGTCAGGCAGGCGCCCTTGACCTTGCGGCGGCGCCAGCCGAAGGGGATGTCGGGCCGCTGAATCCAGGGCGAGACAATGACGATCGCGCTGACCACGTCGTTGGTCGAGTCGACGTCGCCGGACATCCAGGTGGAGCAGACCGCGCTGAACACACCGACCTGGGCATCCCAGGGCTGGAACATGACCGTGGCGCTGTCGCCGGGGGCGAGGCCATGGACGGTCACGGAGTCGATGTAGCCGGGTTTGATTTTCATGAAGGTCTTGATCGAGTCGGCGACCGTGCCGTAGTTCTGGATCTTGGCGTAGGGGGTGATGAGTTGAGGGAAAACGTAGCCGGTAGGGGTGAGGATGCTGAGGGCGGCGGCGTCGCGAAGGACAGGGTTGAGGCGGATTGCCGTGCCCGCGGTGACGCGGTTCTCAAGGTCGTTGACCGCCCCGGACATCGGCGGGCGGGCGTACAGGTAGCAGAACCCGTCGTTGCCGAGGTCGTTCTCGAGCCCGATGCAGGCGTTCCGGCCGTTGTTGTAGTTGAGGTCGCCGGTGGTCACGTCCTGGTACTGGTAGGTGATGTGGCCGTTTTCGTGGAGTATGCACTCGAAGGAAATGAGGTCGGTGGTGTCGGTGCCGAGCCGGTTCATGTCTTTCCAGATGATGACGAACTGGCGGTTGGGCGTGGTGCCGCGTACGCGGTACCAGACCTTGCCGGAGCCGTGGCCCGGGCCGCAGGCGAGGTTGTCCCAGTAGACGTAGAGGGCGCGGTTGGGCGGGTTGACGTCGGGGACGATGATCGGGAGCGATTCGTTGGTGCCGGGGTCGTCGCCGAACGCGAGCCAGCCGTTGATGCTGACGTAGACGTTGAGGTAGGTGGTGTCAAAGTAGGGGAAGTTGAAGCCGATCGGTACGTAGATGCGGAATTCGTCGCCGCTGAGCGGGAGCCAGTCGGCGGAGTCGGTGTTGACCCAGTTGTAGTTGGGGCCGGTGAGGGTGTCGGAGTCGATCCAGCCGTACTCGGCGCTGGGGCTGACACCGGTGTGAACGCCCTTGCGGATTTCGGAACTGAACCGGACGCCGTCGTTCTGGGGTATGGTGTCGGGCTGGGGCGCGAGCGGCATCGCAACGTTCACCGTGATCGAACAGTGTTCCGAGACAATCGGGGTCCAGGGCGCAAACTCAACCAGGGTGTCGGCATCGACGCTGAGGGCCGGGACGTTCTGCTGGTCGACGTGGCGGAGGACATTGCCGGCTCCGAAGATGGAGCAGGTGACGACTATCCCGCTGGCGTTGAGAGTGCCGTTGTTGTGGATCCTGGCTGTGGGTGTGACCGGCGCGTCGTAGGGTCGCTGGACGAATTCGTACCAGGGTTCGTCGACGTACATCGTGCGGATGTCGACCGCTTCGGGTGTGAGGGCTTCATGGTTGGCGTAGGCCCGGATCATGAAGTCGCCGTTGGTGGCATCGGGCACGTAGGTCCCGGCGTGGTATTGCCAGTAGTCTGCGCCGGAGCTACGGCTGTTGTCGCGGCCGAGTTCGGGACATTCGGGCGGTTCGCCGACCTGGAGGTAGAACAGGTAGAAGCTGCCGCTTTCAATCTCGATCTGCCGCCCGGTATCGGCCACGTAGATCGAGTTCCATGCGGATACCCCGTTGCGGCCGGAAAGGACCGGCGATTTCCACCAGGTTTCTCCCGGAACTCCGCCGACGTCCCTGACAACCGCAAGCTGGTAGCGGCAGTAGTTCGGGTTGGCCGGGCAACGCAGGTAGACCCGGAGCGACTCCAGGTAGACCGGGTATGAACTGGGGGTGAACTTTGCGCCCCAGCCGTAGTGTCCGACCGGCCAGGTTTCGAATGTCGATGCCGACCCGTTGTCCCAGCGCAGGTCCTCAAGGTAGGAAACGGTGAAGGACCGGCTGAGTGTGTCGTTTGCCCGGTTCTGGTCGGAGTCGGCCGCGCACCAGAACTGGATGCTGTATTGGCCCGGCGTCAAGCCGTAGGCGGGAGCGAAGGTGACCACGGTCTGGCCACCAAGACCGAAGAGCGTGTCGATGACGTCACTCCACGACTGGAGTTGGGTTCCGCCGCTGTCGAACAGCCGGCACTCGACCGGGATGGCGTACTGGTCGTTCCGGCCACTGTTGCGGAACCGGGCCTGGGGGTCCATGTTTCCCGGCAGGAGGTTTCCCGGCGGATACACGATGCGATGACACCCGATGTCCCAATCGAGTATCGAATCACCGGATACGACGACGTCATCGATCGACCAGTGCGATATGTGCTGGGAGTTGCCGTCGAACACCCAGGCGACAACGACGGTGGGTACATTGGTGGCGGAGCTGAGGCTGAAGGTCTCCCGGGTGGGTCCGACGTTGAGGTTCTGGTAGTCCCGGAGGAGGTAGGGAAAGGTGGCGCCGCCGTCGACTGAGTAGCGGAGCTGGGCGGTGTAGGAGTGGCTGCCGTTCATGGCGAAGTAGGTGCTGCAGGTGAGTGTGATGCCGGAATAGCCGGTACAGTTTATGATGGGCGTAATCAGGGAGTCGGGTGCGGGGTCGGCGTGGAGGTCGTAGTAGATACTGGCGTAAGGGGTGGGATGTCCGCCCCATGGGACGGTGAGCGAGTCCTGGCGGTGCCAGTCGTCGTCACCCTGTGAGGTCGTGTCGGTGTGGAATATGCGCCAGCCGCCCGGGGGCTGGTTCGGGGTCCAAGTAGTGTCGAAGTCCTGGTCCAACAGGTCGTAGCCGAATCCGGAAGATATCAACAGGGTCAGGACAATAACGAAGCAGCGCATCCTAGCCTCCTTGTTGCGTTGCAGCCAGTCTGCTTGTGTTCAATGTAACCCGTCTCAGCCAACAGTAACCGGTCCCGGGTCAGCCGGGACAGCATCTGCGCCTATGCACAGGCAAGGTGATTATAGACCCGCGTCCACGGGTGTCAATCGGCGTCCCGGGGCCTGACCGTCACTGTCGGGGTTCGTGGTGCGTGTTGACAATCGGGATGCTCTGAATAAGCTGAACGTGGAGTCTATGATGGCAGAGAAACGTACCAGGACCCTGCGGGATGTGCTGACCGAGCGAGGCTTCGTGGCCGAGCCGGAGGTGATTGTGCTTTTCACGCACGTTGCGCGGGATCTTGAGCTGGGTCATACGCAGGGGTCGATTCACGGAGACATCAAGCCGGAAAAAATCGCGCGCGGCTTGGACGGTAGCTATACCCTTGTGGACTTCGGGGTTTCACGGCTTGGTACGGCGAAGTACATGTCACCGGAGCGAGCGCAACGGAA
Organism: uncultured bacterium; assembly: GCA_965371675.1. GTDB lineage: Bacteria > Hydrothermota > Tepidihabitantia > Tepidihabitantales > Tepidihabitantaceae > DSBX01. The sequence goes on from CBDUZK010000056.1 coordinate 6,378, forward strand.
GCCGACCGACGTGAGGTCCGACGTCTACTCACTGGGCGTGGTGATGTACGAGGCCGCGACCGGGAAGCTGCCGTTTGAGGGGATGAGCTATGAAATCATGCAGGCTCACATCAAGGACATCCCGCCTCTGCCCAAGTCGGTGCGGGCGGGGGTTTCGGTGAGCCTGCAGCGTATCATCCTGACCGCGATGGCCAAGAGCCCACGGGACCGGTTCCAGACCGCGCACAAACTGCATGAGGCCCTGAAGGAGTTCGGACAGGAGTGTGTGGCGGCAGCAGTTCAGAAGCCGACCGAGCTGAAGAAGCCGTCTCCTGCGGTGCCGACCGGTCGTGGGGGCGGAGCCGACGAGAAAGCCGGGAGCCAGGAGCCAAAGAACGGAACGCGGAGGCCATTGTCTCCGATCCAATCCGGTATGGGTCAGAACCGGGTTGTTGGCGGGATACGTCTCCGGGACAAGAAGATCCGGCCAGGTGCGATGGCCGGGAAGCGTCCCCCGGTCGGCAAGCCACGGGTGAAGGACAAGAGGCCGAAGCCGGTTCCTGACAAGGCTCCGAGACAGGTTTCCGGGCGCGCCCCGGAGAGGCCTGCGAAACCCGTCCCGAAGCAGGTCTCGAAGAAGCGGCCGGAAGTCAAGGTGCCGGTGCGTTCCCGGTTCCCGGTTCCGGCGAAGAAGCGTTCGCCGCTTGTGTTTGTCAGCCCGAGTGCCGCGGTCGTCGGTGTCGTGTTCGTGTGGGTGATCCTGCTGCCCGGTGGGGGCTCGCGCGTGCCGGACCTGGTTGGGAAGAGCCAGACGCAGGCGGTGGAACTGGTCCGTCAATCCGGCCTGGTATTGGTTGCCATCGGCACGCAGGACGATACCCTGCCGGAAGGGCACGTGGTGCGCCAGGCACCGGCAGCCGGCGTGAAGGCCGGCAAGTCGGATTCGGTGCGGATAACGACGAGCACCGGCCTGGTGCAGGTTCCGAATGTGGTGAGCATCCCGGTCGTGGAGGCGACGGAGCGCCTGGTACGCGTCGGCCTGCGGCTCAGCCGCGTCGACTCGGTCTATTCGGATCGGCACCGGTTTGGGGAGGTGGTTCGTGTCAACCCGGCATCAAGCAGCAGGCTGCGGCCCGGTTCGAGTGTGCGCCTGATTGTCGCGTCCGGGCGGGCTACCTGTTCGGAGTGCGGTACGCGGCGGGAACGCGGCGCACGGTTCTGTATGGCTTGTGGTCACAAGTATGAGTTCTGATCCCGGGACCCGGGTGGAGGAGGCAGTGTGAAGTCTGGGCGTGCGAGGCGGGCGACGATTGCCCTGCTGTTGTGTGTGTTCGTCGGGCTGGCGCTCGCGGCGAAGCACTGTCCGCAGTGCGGGACGGCCAACCCGGACAACGCCAGGTTCTGCAAGAACTGCGGGTATGAGTTTCCGGCCCGGTCGCGACCGATGCCACGGGCGTTGCCGCGAGTGCGTGCCATGGTCGAGGTCGAGCCCGGGGTCGTTACAATCAATTCCACCCCGAGCGGCGCGACCGTCAAGGTGAACGGGACCAGTCGCGGAGAGACGCCGTTGCGGCTGACCGGGTTGTCGGCCGGTCGGCACGAGCTGGAGTTGTCACGGTCGGGCTACCGGCGCTACTACGGGAGCTTCGTGTTTGTCAAGCCGCGGGGCACACTGGTCGTGAAGACGATGCCGGCCGGGGCTACAATCGTGTTTGACAGCAGGGACGTCGGGGTCGCCGGCGAGGCCGGGTTGACCCTGGCCGGGCTCGAGTTGGGGAGCCATATTCTTGTCGCGCGCCTGGCCGGGTACGAGGACCAGGTTCGGACGATCCGGCTTGCGCTCGATGAGTTGGTGGTTACAGTCGATATCGCCTTCCCGGTCAACAGGGGATTCCTGCGCGTTGAATCCGACCCGCGCGGGGCAGCGGTCCTGGTCAATGGCGACCAGGTCGGGACCACGACCTACTTCGGGACCCTTGTGCCGGCCCGGTATCAAGTGGCAGTGACCATGGCCGGTTTCAACGACTGGTCCAGGGAGGTCCGGGTCGGCCTGCGGGACACGGTCAAGGTGTTTGCCTCGCTCCACCCGGTGCGGGTCCGCAAGCCGGGTTTCCTGTGGCTGGGTATCGCCGGCATCGCCGGCGGAGCCGCAGGCGTGGTGCTCGGGCAGATGAGCTACACGGAATACGAAGGCGCGCGACCGCCCGAGTACACATCGGATGAGATTGCGGAGTTGCGCCGGAACACGGAGCTGTACGACTGGGTGCGGAACGTGGCCGGCGGCATCGGGGTGCTGAGTCTTGGCGCCTACATTGTTTTCTAGGAGCGGATGATGAAGCTGCGATTCGTTCTGCTCACGACGGTCCTGCTGTTGTCCTTTGCGTGCCGGGATTTCACGAACCCGTTCGACCCGTCCAATAACCGCCCGCCCGATGTGCCGTCGAACCCGACGCCGATACCGGGCGCAACCCGGCAGGATACGACCGGCCTGGTCCTCACTTGGACCTGCGCGGACCCGGACTCGATGGCCGGGGACGTGCCGTTGTACGACGTCTACTTCGGCGCGGCCTCACAGCCGCCGCTGGTCGACAGTGGTCTTGTCACCAATACCTACGAGCCCGGGGCGCTCGTGGTCGGTGCGGTCTACTACTGGAAGATCGTAGCCGAAGACGGTCGGGGCGACACGACCGCCGGTCCGGTTTGGAGTTTCACGACGACCAGTAACCTGGCGCCCGGCCTGCCTGCCGACCCGATGCCGAACAACGGGGCCGTGAGCCGGTCGCCGTTCCTGACGTTGAGATGGACCGGGGGCGACCCGAACCCTGACGATACGGTTCGTTATGACCTGTATCTCGGCCTGGGTAGTCCGCCGCCACTGGTCGCGGCCGGGCTCAGCGCGGCGACATACGCGCCGGGCACGCTCGACTTCGGCGCGACCTATTCATGGAAGGTGGTGGCGCGCGACCGGGATTCGGTGTGCACCGAAGGGCCGGTCTGGCAGTTCCATACCCAGCACCAGATTGTGTTCTCGGAGCCGGGCCAGGGCGAGAAGTGGAAGGTGGGAACGACGCACGAGGTGCGCTGGAACGGCGGCACCGACGGCTGCGGGTTACGTTCCGGCCCACGGAAGGCGTTCGGGTCCGGGGCGGCGAAGGCCCTGCCGGCGCGGACCGTCAAACTGCGCAGGCCGAGCGGCGGCCTGGATGCCCCGGATTCCACCGTGTTTCATTACTCGACCGACGGTGGCACGAACTGGACCCGGGCTGGCCTTGTGGAAACCGCTGGTCGGTATACCTGGCAGGTCCCGGGACCGGAAACGGACCAGGCCCGGGTGCAGGTGCGTACGCATGCGGACGGCGAGACTGTCGCGGGCACGAGCCCGGTGTTCACGATGTACAATATGCCTCCGCCAATAACGGTTACTTCGCCGGCGGCCGGCGAGCGGTGGCGGGCCGGCAGTTCGTACCAGGTGACGTGGACCGGCGGGACGGGTCTGGTGGATTCGTCGGTTGTCTACTACTCCACCAACAACGGGGCAAACTGGTTTCGCGCGGGGAAGGCGGTTCAGCCGGGCAGTTTCGAGTGGACTGTCCCGGGCGTTGAGACCGAGGAGGCCCGCGTCGCGGTCCGCGTGTACGTCGGGCCGGATTTGGTCCACGGCACGGGCGGGATGTTCACAATTTTCTCGCTGGCGACGATAACGGTGACGGCCCCGAATGCGGGCACGCGCTGGCGGATGGCGTCGATCCAGACCGTGGCCTGGGCCGACAGCCTCGACGACCCGGATTCGACCGTCGTTTACTTCCGGCCGGACACGGGCAGCGCGTGGGAGCGCCAAGGCAGTGCGACCGGAAGCAGCTACCAGTGGTTCGTGTCAAGGCAGGCGAGCGAGCAGGCCCAGGTTCAGGTGCGGTCTCACCGGCTGGGCCAGTTGGAAACCGGGACCAGCGACCCGTTCACGGTCTACGACACGGCGCCGCCGACCCAGCCGGCAATCACGTCGCCGGCCGGGGGTGAGTACTGGGAGGTCGGCAGCATTCACGACGTCACTTGGGCCGGCGGCACGGACGGCATGGATTCGACCGTGGTCCTGTACTCGACCGACAACGGCTCGAACTGGACCCGGCAGGGGATGGCTCGCTCCCCGGGGACGTTCTCGTGGACCATCCAGGGCCCGGTCAGCAGTCAGGCCCGGATCGGGGTCCAATGCTGGTGCCTGGGAGTCCAGGTCGAGGCGGTCAGCAACCAGTTCGCGGTGACCGGCCCGCAGTACCCGGACACGGTCCTGGCGACGGTCGCGGTCGGTGACCGGCCGAGCGCGATCTGCTGGAACTCGGTGAACAACAAGGCGTATGTGGTCAACCGCACGAGCGGTTCGGTGACGGTCATCGCCGGGGCAAGCAACGGCGTCGTGGCCACGACCACGGTCGAGAGTTACCCGGCAGCAATCCTCTACGACTCGGTGAACAACAAGGTGTTCGTGGCCAATTCGGGGAGCCGCAGCGTTTCGGTCATCGACGGCGCGACCGATGAAGTGGTCGCCACGATCGAGGTCGGGTCCGCGCCGCTCGCCCTCGCGTACAACGTTGTCAACGGCAAGCTGTACGTGGCCAACAACGGGAGCGGGGCGAACACGGTGACAGTCATCGACGCGGCCGGGGATTCGGTGCTGGCTACGGTCGTCACCGGCGAGCGGCCCCGGGCCGTGGCGTGGAGCTCGACTGTGAACAAGGTGTACGTCGCCTGCTTCTCAAGCAACGAGGTGACCATTATCGACGGGGTGACCGACGAGGTGCTCGCGGCCGCGGACGTGGGCTGGAACCCGTGTGCGGTGGTTGCGGTCCCGGACGTGAACGAAGTGTACGTCGCCAACTCCGGGTCCGCCTCGAACACGGTCAGCATCATCGACGGCAATTCCAACGAGGTCGTCGAGAGCGTGCAGGTCGGTCCGGCGCCGTGCGCCCTGGCCTGGAACGACCTGTCGGACAAGGTGTACGTGTGCAACGAGGACGGCAACAGCATCAGCATCATCCTCACTTCCAGTCACCAGGTGACGAACCTGAGCGTGCGGACCGAGCCGGTCGCCGTGCTCTGGGCCCCGGGTGTGAACATGGTCTACATCGCGAACAACGGCAGCGATGACATCACGATTATCGACGGGGCCAACAACTCGACGCTGAAGACGCTCGTGGTCGGTGACCAGCCGAAAGCCTTGGGCTGGAACGGTACGAACCGGAAGGTGTACGTCGCCAACTACAATGCCGGCACCGTGTCGGTCATCGGGTCGAGCCACTGACGGCATCCGAACCCCGGGCCGTGGTTTGACCGGGATACCGGCGGCCATATAATCGTGCCGTGAAACCCCGGACGCATCACCGGCCCGACCCGAAGCTGGTCCGCATTCTCCTTGACAAGGTCAACCGCAAGGTCGATGCGCTGTGCCGGGACCAGGGCCGGGAATCCATCAACCTGATGGAGGTGTGCGGGACCCACACGATGGCCATTTCCGCGTACGGAATCCGGCGGGCGGTGAACCCGCGACTCCGGTTGCTGTCCGGCCCGGGCTGCCCGGTGTGCGTGACGACCCAGCCGGAGATAGACGCCGCCATCGAGTTGGCGCTCCGGCCGAACGTCACCGTGACCACGTTCGGCGACATGCTGCGGGTGCCCGGTTCCATGGGGTCGCTCGAACAGGCCCGGGCCCGGGGCGCAGACGTGCGCATGGTCTACTCGGCGCTGGACGTGCTGCGCCTGGCCGAGGCCGAGCCGGAACGGGAGTTCGTTTTCCTCGGCATCGGGTTCGAGACGACCGCGCCGACCGTGGCGGCCGCGGTGCAGGCCGCGCGCGCGGGCCGGGTGCGCAACTACTCGGTCCTGCCGATGTTCAAGCTGGTTCCGCCCGCGCTGCG
>CBDUZK010000057.1:0-12236 GCA_965371675.1 uncultured bacterium
CAATTCTGAGTAAACAGCTCCGCTTCGGGTAGATTATTTCTGAGGAAAACCGCAGTCTTGACTGAGTCCGGCCGAGGGCTACAATCACGACGAAGCGGGTCCGGCCAGTGGGCCGGATGACCGCAAGATTGACCTGCACAAAAGGAGGATAGCGTATGCGCAATACAGTCACAGTCTGTCTCGCGCTGGCAGTGCCGACGCTGCTGCTCGCGTCCGCGTTGCAGCCGATGACAGTGCTTCCCGACGAGACGAGCCCGGTCGACCAGGCCGGACCGATTACGAGCCTCGTGACACCGGCCGGCACCGGCGGTGGCGAAAGCTACGTCATCGGCATCGTGGACACGGTCGGCGGCACCACGTATGACTGGCAGAACAACGGGCCGGCCTACCGGCAGCTCGTTAACTCCGCGGAGCACGGGATCCACGTCGCGTGGATGTATTCGGCTTCGGACCAGACCACGTTCCCGGACCGGAACATGCGGTACAACTTCTACGACTACACGACGCGCACGTGGAACTGGATCGAACCGGGCGACCACATGCAGTCGGGCGTCAACGTGTTCACCGAACGCTGCGGATTCGGCAACCTGGATGCGGACCCGGCGACCGGGGTCGCGGTTGTTTCCGCTCACCTCGGCACCCCGATCTACCCGGAAGTGGCACGTGACATGGCGCCCGGCGCCGGCCTGTTCGAGTATTGTCCCGGTGACCCGACGATGTCCGGCTACCTGTGGCCGTACATCTCGGTCGGCCAGAACTCGGCGGTCCACTGCGCGTGCATCGACGATGCGAGCCAGAACATGATTTTCTACAGCAAGGTCGATCCGTGGTGCACCTGGGCTGACCCGGTCGGCATGGCCGCACCGCAGCCGGACCCGAACTTCCCGGACCAGAACGTCGCCGCGTCCAAGGTCAGTGACAAGGTGTGCGTGACCTGGGTGTACTCGCCCGACGGGTACAGCCAAAAGCCGGGGTTCTACCGCATCTCGACCGACGGCGGCTCCAGCTGGGAGGCCTCGACCGAGCTCTTGTGGCCGGACGCCTACGGCACCGACACGCTGACCTCGTTCCATATCACGTCGCTGTTCCCGTTCTACGACCTGAGCGACATGCTCCACATCGTTGCCTCGGTCGCCCCGTTCGTCAGGGATACGAACTGGATTCTGCCGGCCGAAATCTGGCACTGGGATGAAGGCACCGATGCCTGGACCGAGATCTTCCGCGGCTGCGACAGCATCATGGCGCCCATAGGGTACAACGCCATCGTGTCCTGCCGTCCGAGCATGGGCACGGACATGGATGGCAACCTGTTCGTGGCTTGGGAGAACTTCGACGGCCTGAACTACGAGCCCGGGCCACCCGAGCGACTGCGGGCCGACATCTTCTGGTCCTACTCGACCGACAACGGTGCAGCCTGGGAAACTCCGGAGAAGATCACGGACGGTGGCGAAGTCACGTACCGGTTTCCGTGTATGATGGACTACATCACGGACACGGTAGCGGTGGCGTACCTGCTCGACGATTCCTGTGGGTTCTACCTGTATGCGGAAGGACCGGCCACGAACAACCCGATTATCGTTCAGCGCTGGGAGAACCCGGTCGGTGGCGGTGTGGCGGAGAAACCGCGCGTGAATACGCTTCGGATGACCGCTTCGGCGGCCCCGAACCCGTTTGACCACAGCACGCGCATTTCCTGGTCGGCGCCGTACGCGGGTGACGTCTCGCTGGTCGTGTACGACATGGCCGGACGGTCGGTGCGGACCCTGGTCAGCGGTCGGACCGAACCGGGCCGGTTCACGGTCGCCTGGGACGGCCGGGACGACCAGGGCAGCGAGGTCGCGGCCGGCGTGTACCTGTACAAGTACGCGCTCGGTACAGACCAAGCCACGGGCAAGCTGCTCCTGGCCGAATAGCCCACGACTGACTGTTTCTTGAGGGCGCTCGCTTCGGCGAGCGCCCTTGCTCGTGCGCTCAGCAAGGGCGCTGACCTGGAAATGAGAGCCTCTTACGGAGGTTGACTGTGCCGACTTCTGACCAGGCCCATGCCTTGGCAGATGATGTGGGGGAAAACCCGAGGGATAGCCGGACCGATAATCCTGGAAATCACCCGACAGATGCCCTGGCTTGTTCCCCGGAGAATGCCCGGTCGGGTGCCCGGACCAGCGTCCTGCACCGTGCCCCGCACCATGCCCTGCCCGGTGGCCGCCACAGTCAGAGTCCGGGCGGCCCGACTCATGGTCCTGGAAATCGCGCGGAGAGTAGCCGGCAGGACAACTCGGCGCGCGAGCCCGAAGGGGACGGGGCAGAGCGTCCGGGGGGTGACCGGTGAGAGTGGGTTCTCGGGTCTGATTTCCGCGCCTAAGTCCCTAAACCACCGTATATTCGGCTATTACAGCCGGTTCCGAGCCACCGGCCTTGCTCGCCTGCTCTCAGTCTACAAATATGTAGACTGGAATCAGCGGGTCAGGATGACCTTTGCCTGGAAGGAACTGTCCCCCGGGATGCCGGAGGCTGGGACTGTACCTGTAGAGCGAACGAAGTACACGCCCGGAGATAGTTGCCGCACGTCGTTTTCTCCCGGCAGCAGGTCCATTACCTTCCGGCCGGTGACGTCGAGCAGGTTTGCAGCTTTCGACTTCCGGCCACCGGCCTCCGGCAGGAGCAGCACCCCGCGGACCACTGTGGCCACGCGCTCGACGCTCGGCAGCCTCAGACCGAAGCCTTCCTCGATCCCAGGCGGCGAGGTGCGGATGACCGAGATGCTGCCCGATGAGTTTGCCACGTAGACGCGGTCGTGCGCCGGGCTGAGGCAGAAACCAGACGGGCCCTGGCCCACCGGGACAACCGCAACGACTGAATCCGTCGCGCCGTCAATCACGATCACGGTCCTGCCCATGCCGTTCCAGCTGTTCGCGCAGTAGACCCTGTTGTACACGGAGTCGTAGCAGAGAGCCACCGGAGTCTGTCCGCATTGGACGGCGGTGATGACGGAGTCCCCCTCTCCGTCTATCACAGCTACGATGTTGTCCTCGCTCCCGCAGTAGACCTTGTTGTTGACCGAATTGTGGCAGAGAGTAACCGGGTATTGACCGACCCTGACCGTGGCGATGACCGTGTCCGCCGCTGCGTCCAGCACCGTCACCGAGCTGTCGCGTTGATTGGCACTGTAGACCTTGTTGCTCCGCGAATTGTAGCACAGGTCGGTAGGCCAGCGTCCGGTCTTGGGTCTGGCGAGGACCGAGTCGGTGGCGCCGTCGATGACGGTCACACCGGTGTCGCCCCAGCTCGCGACGTAGACCTTGTTGCCCTGCGGGTTGTAGCAGAGAGCGCGGGGGTAGAGTCCGGTCAGCACCGTGGCGATGACCGAGTCGGTCGCGCCGTCTATCACGGTCACGGTGGAATCGGGGTCCACGTACCGCCCGGCGTTCGCGCAGTAGACCTTGTTGTCCTGCGGGTTGTAGCAGAGGGCGCGAGGGCCGGCTCCGACTGGAATCCTGGCGATGACCGAACTCGTGGCTCCATCGATTACGCCGACGCTCCTGCTGCCGCTGTCTGCGCTGTAGACCTTGCAATCCCGGGAGTTGTAGCAGAGGGCCACGGGGCCGCGTCCGGTTTCCAGCGTCGCGGCGACCGTGTTCGTGGCCGCGTCGACGACGGAGACATTGTCGCTTATCCAGTTCGCGCTGTAGACCTTGTTGTGCTGCGGGTCGTAGCAAAGCGCAACCGGGAAAATCTTGGTGGTGACCGTGGCGAGTACCGTGTCCGCCGCGCAGTCTATCACGGAAACGCTGTGGCTATCCTCATTCGCGCAGCAGACCCGGTTGTACTGCGGGATGTAGCACAGGGCTCGGGGGAAGGAGCCCACGCTCACAGTGGCCACGACCGCGTTGCTCGTGCCGTCAATGACTGTCACGGACGTATCCGAGGCAGTGCCCTGCCCCGAGTTCGCACAGTAGACCCTGTTGTTCGCCGCGTTGTAGAGAAGGTCTCTGGGGCCGAGTCCGACCCTGACCGTGGCCAGGACCGTATCATCCTTGCCGTCTATCACCGACACAGTACAACTGTAGAAGTTTGGCGCAGTAGGCCTTGCTGTCCTGCGGATTGTAGCACATGGCTCCAGGCCCTATCCCTACCGCTACTCTGGCAAGGACCGAATCGGTCGCGCCGTCAATCACAGTGACACTCTCGCCGGCCGCACAATAGACCTTGTTGAACTCGGGATTGTAGCAGAGGCCGCTCGCGCCGGCTTCGACAGTGGCGAGGACCGAGTCCGAGGCGCCGTCAATCACAGTGACTTCGCCGCCGCTCCCACAATAGACCTTGTTGTTCTGCGGGTTGTAGCAGAGCGTCGTAGGGTACCAGCTGACCATGATAGTGTCCACGATTCGATTCGTCGCCCCGTCAATCACAGTCACGCATTGACCCAGGCGGCTCGCGCAGTAGACCTTGTTGTCCTGCGGGTTGAAGCAGAGCGCGCGGGGCTCTCGTCCGACCTGTCTCCTGGCGACGACCCTGTCCGTCGCGCCGTCAAGCACCACCACCCAGTTTGTTTCCATGTCAGCGCAGTAGACGTAGTTGTTCTGCGGGTTGTAGCAGAGCGCCATCACCCGACTGCCGCCGCCGGGGCGGACGCGGACCAGACGTCGGTTGGTGGCGGCGTCAACCACGAGTACACCCGGTTCGCCGCCAACGTAGACCTTGTCGTTCGTTGTGTTGTAGGCAAGCGCAGACGGCATGTCCAGCGACCCAAGCGTATCGGGCAGCATGATTGTCGCTTCCAGCCACTGACCGCTGGCGGATGACGGCGTGAGCAGGGCAAGCAGAACCACGACCAGTGCGAAACATTCCCCGAGTCGTCCCCTCCAGAACAGCATGGTGATGTTCATAGTGGCTCAGGATAGCACACGCAAGGGCCAATGTCCACGTCACGGGGCAGCGGTCGGCAGGCGGTTGTCTTCAGCGTTGGAATATCAGGACGTGCGCCTGCAAATGAGCACGCTTTTTCTCTGTTCGGTTGTTCCGGGTAGCGTGTCCGGACTACTGGCATAGTCGGGCTTTTCTTCCTCCGAGTCTTCCAAGCTCGGCTTTCGCCCGTCTCGTGCCCGAGGGTCACCGCTTCAACAGCCCACTATAGCACCGGAGCCGATTGGTGCCAATAGCCGGGATACGCCTGAAGGCAGACATAAAAAGCTCAGCACCAACGGCACGGGGAATCAGGAGTCAAGTGCCGAAGTGAGGAATGACGGAGCGGAATCCGGGATCGTACCTTGCTTGGCGGGGACTGTCCCCTGGGTTTCCTTGTGTCGGGTTTCGTTCCCTCTTGCTTGACAGGGGACGGGCGGGGTTCTAGTCTGACGTATGATTCAGACCATGCGATGGACGTTCGTCCTGTTGTTGTTGCTGTCTGATCCGGCGAGCGGGCAGGATGCGGTGGAGTCGGTGATGCCCGGAGTCGTGGGTCAGCCGTTGTACCCGGCGAGCCGGATGCTGCGCCGGATGGGGCTGGAGGTGCGATTCGAGCAGGTGGCTGCGGACAGCTCAGCCGGAATCAGAGAGTTCTGTGTGGCCGGACAGGTTCCGGATTCGGGGGTCGCACTCGACGACGGGCAAGAGGTGGTGCTCCAGTTCAACTGCCCGCAGATGTTGCGGTACTGGGACGAATGGGTGGTGCCGTTCCTCGGCGATCTCGACAACACACGCGGGTACTACTCGGTCAGCAAACCACCGGAGCCGATCCGTCTCCTTGCGGCTGAGTACCCGGCCGGGTTGAAACAGTTTTCGTTCAGCGGTGACGCGCAGGTCGAGGCCCTGGTGGATTTCGACGGGTCGGTGCTGGCCGCGCGGGTGATGGAGTCGTCCGGGTACGAGGAGGCGGATTCGTCGGCGCTGCACGCGGCGTTGCGGGGTAGCTTCTCACCGGCCGAGCACTACGAGCAGCCGGTGCGGGTCTGGTTCCCGATACCGTACCACTGGGAGTTCGAAGAGGCCCCGGACCGGCCCGACGCAGGGACTGCGTCAGACCCGGGTCTGGACCCGTAGCCGAACCGCCGGCCCTAGAATGGGATGTCGTCGAGCTGGTCCGCGCCAGCTTCAGGTGTTTCCCCGGACGGCACGGGCGGCTGCTCGGTGCGCGGCTGGTTGTCGAACGGGTCGAGAATCTGTACACGCCGAGCGTGGATCTCAACCATGTAGCGTTTCTCACCGGCCTGGGTTTCCCAGGTTCGGCTGCGCAGTTCTCCTTCGACCAGCACGGCTGAGCCCTTCTTCATTCTCTCGCCGAGTCGTTCGGCCTGCTGAGCCCAGGCGTTGACATTGAAGAAGGAGGTTTCCTCTTTCCAATCGTCGGTTGCCCGGTCCTTGTAGCGACGGTTGACGGCGATTCTGAATCCCAGAACCGCAGTGCCTTTGGGTGTGTAGCGCAGGTCCGGGTCCATTGTGACCCGTCCGAGCAGAAGCACCGTGTTCAGACTGCCGAGACGAACATCAGCCATCGGTGGGTTCCTCGGGTTTCTCCGCGTCGGGTTCGGTCGGCGTGTCGGGCGACTCCGTGGATGCCGGGGTGTCGGCCGCGGGTGTCGGTTCTTCGGGTTCGGCCGGCGCGGTCTCAGGGGCTGCAGGTTCCGGTTCGGTGGCAGGTGTTTCGACCGCAGCCGGAGGTGCGGTCTCGGCGGGTGCAGTTTCGACCGGTGTCACGTTCTCAGTCGGCTTCTCCGGTTCCGGCGCGGGTTTGGGCCGGCGGATGAATGCGAGCCTCAGGATGCCTTCGCGGTGCTTGAGTTCAGTCCGGATTACCTCCGGCAGGGTTGCCGGGGAGTCGAACTGGATGAACACGTACTGCCCTTCGGTGTGCTTGCGTACCGGGTAGGCGAGGGTCCGCCGACCGGTCTTCGGTTCGTCGATGTCGACCGCTCCGTGCTGCTGCAGCAGGCCTTTCATCTCTTCGATGTACACCTGGATGTCCTTTTCGGTCAGGTCCGGGGTCAGCAGAGTTGCGACTTCGTAGTGGTTCAATTCTCCTCCTGTTGCTTATGCTCTGAACTTGATGAGCAGGATGTCACCATCCTGCACTTCGTAGGTCTTGCCTTCGATCCTGGTCTTGCCCGAGTTCCGGGCTGCGTGGTAGTCACCGGCGGCGGCCAGGTCCTCGAAGTTGATAACTTCGGCCCGGATGAAGCCGGTTGCGATGTCGGTGTGAATCATGCCGGCTGCTTCGAGCGCGGTCGTGCCGCGCGGCGCGGCCCAGGCGCGTGATTCGTCTCCTTTGATGGTGTAGAACCGGATCAGGTCCAGTTCGTCGAAACAGCGGCGGACGATGCCGTTCGGACCTTCGGGTGCGAGGCCGAGCGCCCTGCGCATCCCGACCCGTTCGTCCGCAGCGAACTCCTCCATGCCTTCCTCGAGGGTCGAGGAGAAGAGCAGGTTCGTCCGGGAGGCGACGCGCGGGAAGATATCCGGGCCAACGGCAGTCGTGTCCGAGCAGTTGACCGCGTAGACGACCGGTTTGAGGACGAACAGGTTGAGGGAACGAACCGCGGTGCGATGACTGTCGTCGAGTTCCGGGGCTGCGAAACCCTGCGCCAGCGAGGTGGCAAGTCGTTCCAGTGCCTCGACCAGCAATCGGCTTTCCCGGTCTCTCTGTTCCTTGCGCGCGCGTTCGAGCCGCTTCTCGACCAGCGCGAGGTCAGCCAGGGCGAGTTCGCTTTCGACCACGCCGGCATCCCGGTCCGGGTCGACCGTGTCGAACACGTGCGGCACGTCGGGCGAACTGAAGTTGCGCACGAGGTGCAGCATGATGTGCGTCTCGCGGACGTGAGCGAGGAAACGGTTGCCCAGTCCTTCGCCGTTGCTTGCACCTTTGACCAGACCGGCGATATCAACGAAGTCGACGTGGGCCGGGGTCAGCTTGCCGGGCTTGAGCAGCCGGCCGATGGTTTCGAGTCGCTGGTCGGGGACTGTGACCACGCCGACGTTCTTCTCGATGGTCGTGAACGGATAGCAGTCAACGCGGGCTTTGGCTCGGGTCAGCAGGTTGAAGAGCGAGGACTTGCCGGTGTTGGGCAGTCCGACAATGCCGACCCTCACTGTGCGTTCTCCTTTTCGTCCGTTCCGGTTTCCGATGGGGCGGGATTGAACCGGTTCATCGCCTGCTGCAGGCCGTCGGTGACGACTGCGAGGCAGGCCCGTGTGGCTCGATCCAGTATGTCGGGGAGCAGGACAGCTTCCTCGGAAGTGAACTGTTCGAGGACGTAGTCGGCCCAGTCGGTTTCTTCCGGCGGCGCACCGATGCCGACGCGCAGGCGCGGGAAGTGGTCGGTCCCGGTTCGGTAGATGATCGAGGCGAGACCGTTGTGACCGCCGTCCGAGCCCTGCGGTCGCAGGCGCAGGCGGCCGAGTGGCAGGGCCAGGTCGTCACACGTCACCATGAAGTCGTCCGGCTCGGCGGTGAGCTGTTCCTGGGTTGGAATCCCGGATTCGTTCATGTAGAGCAGGGGCTTGACCAGGGTAAGGTCCCTGCCGGCGAACGTGGCATGTGCGACGCGGCGTCCGCGGTGATGCCGGAATCGGACCCGGAGCTTCCGAGCGAGCGTGTTCAGCACCATGAACCCGGCGTTGTGGCGGGTTCCGGCGTAGCGCTCGGTCGGGTTGCCGAGACCGAAGATGGTCATCAGTGCGACGTTATTTCTTCTTCTTTTCGTCCTCGGCGGCCGGGGCGGCTTCTGCTTCCTTGGTGGCTTCCTCAGTCGGGGTTTCGCCTTCCGCTGTGGCCGCGGCTTCGGCCTCGGGCTTCTCTTCCTCTACCAGCTTGCGCGGCGCGAGGACGGTCACGACTGCCGAATCGTCCGAATGCATGAACTCGACGTTTTCGGTCTTGAGGTCGGAGATGTGGATGCTGTGGGCGAACCCGAGGTCGGAGATGTCGATATCGAAATGGGACGGGATGTTGTCGATGGTCGCCCGCACCGTTACTTCGCGGAGGATGTGGTCGAGCAGGCCGCCCTCCTTGACGCCCCGGGCGGCGCCGTGAAGCAGGACCGGTACGTGGATGGTGATCTTCTCGTCCGGGTGGACCTTCTGGAAGTCAACGTGCAGCAGGTGACCGTTGATCGGGTTGCGCTGCAGGGTCTTGATGACGCACCGGGTCGTCGCGCCGTCGAATTCAAGCTGGACGATCGGGCTGTGACCGCAGATGTCACGCAGCAGGAGACCGAATGCGTGTTCGTCGAGCGAGAGCATGATTGAGGGGTCGCCGTGACCGTACACGACGGCCGGGACGGTTCCGTTCCGGCGGAGCTTGCGAATCTTGCCTTTTCCGGTTTCGGTGCGAGCGGTGGCTTTGACTGTGTATGGCATTATTCCTCGCTTGGTTTCTGGATGAACAGAGAGCTGACCGACCGGCCGTAGTGGATGCGGCTGATTGCCTCCGCCAGCAACGGCGAGATCGACAGCGTTCGTATCTTGTCAATCCTCTTTGCGGGAGGGAGTTCGATCGTGTCAGTCACGATCACTTCACTGATGACCGAGCCGGCAAGGCGTTCGACCGCCGGGTCGGAAAGGACGGCGTGCGTTGCCAGCGCGGTCACGCTTTTCGCCCCCATGTCGGACAGGGCTTTGGCGGCGCTGACCAGCGTACCGCCGGTGTCGATCATGTCGTCGTAGATGAGCACGTCGAGGCCGGCGACCTCACCGACGACATTGGCAACCACGGCCTGGTTAGGTGTCGGGCGCCGCTTGTCGATGATTGCTATCGGGATGTTGGCGCCGAGCCGGCTGGCGAATCCGCGGGCCCGATTGGCGCGACCGGTATCCGGTGCAACCACGACCAGGTTCTGCGTTTTCGCTTCGGGGTAGTGCTCGACAAGCACGGGCGTGGAGTAGAGGTGGTCGACCGGGATGTCGAAGAAGCCCTGAATCTGTTCGGCGTGGAGTTCGATGGTCAGGATGCGGTCGGCACCGGCCCGGACCAGCAGGTTGGCGACGAGCTTCGCGGAGAGCGGCACGCGGGGCTGGTCTTTGCGGTCCTGGCGGGCGTAGCCGTAGTAGGGGATGACGGCCGTGACCCGCTCGGCGGACGCCCGTTTGAACGCGTCGAGCATCAGCAGCAGTTCGAGCAGGTTTCCGGCGGGCGGCTGGGTCGGCTGGACCACGAAGACGTCATTGCCACGGACGTTCTCGTTGATGTTGACCCGGATTTCGCCGTCCGCGAAATTGCGCACTTCGGCCGCCCCGAGCTCGAGTTCGAGGTGGTCGCAGATCGCCCGGGCCAACGGCGCGTTTGCCCGGCCGGAGAATACCTTCAGCTTCGGTTCCATGCTGCCTCGCTTTCGTTCGAACTGTCCGCCAACTGGGGCGGAAGGATTCGAACCTTCACACCAGGATCCAAAATCCTGGGTCCTGCCTTTAGACGACGCCCCAGAATGCAAGTACGTCGACGTGCGGTCAGGCGGAGTGGGTCAGAACACAGGAGAGTCCGGTGCGCGCCATCGCGGCCATCGGGTCATGCGAGCCGTGTTCATCCACCAAGCCGTAGACCGTACTGCCGGAACCGGACAGGGCAGCAGCGTAGCAACCGCTTTCGAGCAGCAGTTGTTTCGCGTCTGCGAGCCCCGGGTGTTGCTTGAACACGACCGGGTCAAAGCTGTTCCAGAGCAGGCGTGCCACCCGTGCCGATTCGTGTCTCCTCAGTCGGAGAGCCAGTATCTTAGGAGAAAGCTCCGGCTCTGTCAACGGGCCACGTGTGCGACGCGCTACGTCGAGTTGACGGTATGCCCATTCGGTTGCGACCGGGAAACCGGGCAGGTGCAGGATGACGGTCAGGCGCGGCAGGCGGATGCGCCGGATGCGTTCCCCGCGGCCGCGCGCCGCGGTCGGTCCACCCGCCAGCAGGGCCGGTACGTCGCTGCCGATGCTTGCCGCGAGTCTGCGCAGGCGCGGCCCGGACAGCGGGTGGTCGAACAAGCGGTTGAGCCCGTGCAGGGTTGTGGCCGCGTCCGATGAGCCACCGCCGAGGCCGGCGCCGGTCGGTACCCGCTTGTGGATGCGGATGCGGCAGCCTGGTTTGATCCCGGATGAGTCGAAGAACGCCCGGGCGGCCTGCCATGCGAGGTTTGCCGGGCCTTCAGGGACATCGTCGGCGCCTTCCACCGAGACCCGGATCCCGGACCCTGCCCGCTCGATGTGCAGTTCGTCGGCCAGGTCCAGCGGCACGATGACGGTTATGATGTTGTGGTACCCGTCGGGTCGTCGGTCTCCAACCCGGAGCCCGAGGTTAATCTTCGCCGGGGCGAGAACCCTGAGTGAGGTCAATTCCGTGGGTTGCGCAGGTAGGTTGAGGCCGGGTCCAGTTTCCAGTCCGGGCCGAAAAAGCCGGCTGCGTGGATTCCGGCCCAACCGCGGCGCTTGACCGTCCGGTCGAACACCATGAAATCCGGGACCCCGGACCCGGAGTATGCCAGGCCCCAGAACATCGAAAGCCGGGTATGTTTTGCGTCGGTTCCCATTCGGACCAGGATCAGGCGGTCGGGTTGCTCGGGGTTGGGACAGGTGAACAGGGTGGCCAGGTTGGGGCCGAGATTGTGTGGGCCGAGATGCAGTTTGCCGTCCTTGATGCGCAGGGGCAGGTGCCGGTGCAGGCGGCGCGTGATGAGGTTTTCGGTCGGGCCGCCGTAGAGCAGGAGGTTGTTCTGCGCCGAGAGTTCGGGTGTGACCTCGGAGTCGGGCAGCACTTCGGTGCAGCCATTGCCCCGCAGCCACCAACGTACCGCTTCCTGGGTCGCAGCGTGGCGCAGGTACTCGGTCAGACTCGTGTCCGCGGTGCCGTACACCAGCAGGAACGGCCGGAACATGGTCTGCTTGGCCGGGCCGTACAGGTCCGGTCGCTTGTGGAGTTTCGGTTGCCGGGCCGAGCCTCGCTTCCAGCGGTTTCCGGCCCGGTGGAGTGTGATCCGGGCGGGCAGGGACTTGACCGGGCCGATGGGCTGGCCGTCTATCGTCAATCTCACTTCAGCCGGGAAGAACAGCCGCTGGTCGAGGTCGAGGCTGAACTGGCCGACGTTGCGGGTGTCGACCGTGACCGTGGAATCGGACGCCCATACTTCGATTCCGGCCATGCGGCCGACCGTTCGGACCCGGTCGACAGTGAGCCAGTACGCGCGGTTCGACTGGCCCAGGTCCGCAGTCTTGAACCGGACGTGGCGCGGGCCCGGGTCCCGGCGCGAGGATTCAAAGAGCGCCATCAT
>CBDUZK010000058.1:0-12198 GCA_965371675.1 uncultured bacterium
GGGCTGGTACGCCTCAGGGTGATTCCGTGGACGGGTGACGGCGAGCACTACATCTACGCCACCAAGGGCAACAACACGCAGGAGTTCTACCGGTACGACACCAACGACAGCGCCTGGACCCAGCTGCCGGACGTCCCGCTCGGGCTCACGGGCAAAAAAGTCAAGGGCGGAACCGACATGGTCTACGTCTCCGACGATACAATCGCCTATGTCTACCTGCTCAAGGGCTACAAAACCGATTTCTTCCGATTCAATACCGTCTCCCAGACCTGGGATACCACGCTGCCGCCTGCTCCAATCGGCATCAAGGAAAAATGGGGCAAGGGCTCGTTCCTGGTCTACGACGGCGAACGCTACATCTACGCCCACAAGGCCAAGTACTACAACAAGACAACCTACTTCCACGAGATGTGGCGCTTCGACGCACCCGCCGGCGAGTGGAGCGGCTCTGCGCTCACCGGCATGCCTCTCTACGGACTCCACGGCGGCAGCATCAAGAAGAAGAAGTCCAAGGACGGCGGCTGTGCTGCGTGGGTGAGCGGCCTGAACCCGTTCATCCTTGCGCTGAAGGGTGGCAACACCCAGCAATTCTGGAAGTACCTGCCCGCCCGTGACTCGTGGGTCGAACTCGACACCATACCGACCAACGGCTCGACCAACAAGAAAAAGCGCGTCAAGTACGGCGCCGACATCATCGGCATCGGCAACGGCACGTTCTTCGCGCTCAAAGGCAATAAGACCTTCGAGTTCTGGCGCTACCGGTTCGGCTCCCCACCCGGCATCAGTGACGGACACAAAACCCGGCTCCCGGCCCCGGACCGGTCGCTGCAGCTCGCGGTCCGGCCCAACCCGGCCCGGGTCTCGGCCGCGCTCATGCTGCCCGCCGCGGCACCGGCCGTGATCCGGCTCTACGACGTCAACGGCAACCTGCGCCGCACCTGGCTCACCACGGACAACCGAGGCACGGCAACGCTCGGCCTCACCGGCCTTGCACCCGGCATCTACCTCGTGCAGGCACGGCAGGGTGACCGGCTCGGCTCGACCAAGCTCGTCATCGAATAGCTCGCACCGGGCTCACGATTCCGGAAGCCGGCGGCACCTGCCGCCGGCTTCCTTCTGTCTCAGGGCACATGGATGCTAAACACCTCGCTTCGGCCCGGCACCCAGCGCAACCGAGCCGCGCGAGCCGGTCACGACGGGAATGCAGACAAGAACGCTATCTGACCCAACCGCCGGAAACCGGCCGGAAAACACCGGGGCGCAGGCCTGAGCCTGCGCTCCGTACTCTTCTGAAACCGGCCTACAGGCCGTACTTCTCGATGATTTCGTCCTTGGTCTTGCCGAGGATCTCGTACTTCTTGCCAATCCTGGTGAACGCGGCAATCGCCTTGTCCAGGTGCTCCTGTTCGTGTCCCGCCGAAAGCTGAACCCGAATCCGGGCCTGGCCCTTGGGCACCACCGGGTAGAAAAACCCGGTAACGTAGATGCCCTCGAAGTACAGGTCCTTCGCCATGTTCTGGGCGAGCTTCGCATTGTAGAGCATAATCGGCACGATTGGATGGTCGCCCGGCACGATGTCGAAGCCGGCGTCTGTCATCGCCTTGCGGAAATGCTTCGTGTTCGCTTCGAGCTTGTCGCGCCGCTCGGTCGTTGCGCTCAACAACTCAATCACCTTGACCGTCGCCGCGGCCACCACCGGCGCGAGGCTGTTCGAGAACAGGTACGGCCGGGAACGCTGGCGCAGCATCTCCACAATCTCCTTGCGCGCCGCGGTACACCCGCCGGACGCCCCGCCCAACGCCTTACCGAACGTGGTCGTGATGATGTCGACCTTGCCCATCACGTCGCGGTACTCATGGGTCCCGCGGCCGGTCTTGCCCATGAACCCGGTCGAATGGGAATCGTCGACCATCACCAGCGCGTCGTACTTCTCGGCCAGCGGGCAGATCTCATGGAGCCTGGCGATGTCGCCGTCCATCGAGAACACGCCGTCGGTCGCGATGACGATGAATCGCACGCCGTCGGCCCGGGCTTCCTTGAGCTTCGCTTCGAGGTCGACCATGTCCGCATGGTTGAATATCTTGCGCTGCGCCTTGCAGAGCCGGATGCCGTCAATCACCGATGCGTGGTTGAGCTTGTCCGTAACGATGCAGTCTTCCTTGGTGAGCAGCGCCTCGAACAGCCCGCCGTTCGCGTCGAAGCATGACGAATACAGGATTGCGTCATCCATACCCAGGAACTCGGCAATCTTCTGCTCCAGAGTCCGGTGCAGGTCCTGGGTGCCGCAGATGAACCGCACCGAAGACATGCCGAAGCCCCAGTTGTCGAGCCCTTCCTTGGAGGCTTTCATCACCTCCGGGTGACTTGACAGCCCGAGATAGTTGTTGGCGCAGAAATTCAGCACGTCCTCGGGCTTTGCGCCCTCGGGATACTCAACCTTGATATCTGCAGCCTGCTCGCCGAGGATGTAGCGCTCTTCCTTGTAGAGCCCGGCCTCACGAACCGACCCCAGCTCCTGCCGGAGAAAATCCTTCATCTTGCCGTATGCCATTCAATCCTCCTTGGATTGGATTCGTTCTTCTTCAACAATCTTCACGCCTGAACTCGTGCCGAGCCGGGTCGCACCGGCCTCGACCATCACCCGGGCGGTCGCAAGGTCGCGGATGCCGCCCGCCGCCTTCACCCCGATTGCACTGCCAGCGACCCTCGCGAGCAATGCTACGTCCTCAATGGTCGCCCCGCCGCTTGAGAAGCCGGTGGAGGTCTTCACGAACGCGGCCCCGGCGGCCATCACCAACCGCGTCGCCCGTTCCTTCTCCGCATCAGTCAGAAGGCAGGCCTCGATAATCACCTTCACCGGCCGACCCCGGGCCGCTTTGACAACCGCATCGATATCCTCCACCACGGCCCGGTCGTCCCCGTCCTTCAACCGGCCGAGGTTCACCACCATGTCCAACTCGGTCGCGCCCGCTTCGACCGCGGCCCCGACCTCGGCCACCTTGGCCCGGATCAGCGTCGCCCCGAGCGGGAACCCGATGACCGTGCACACCCCGATCTCCGAACCCGCAAGTTCGGACGTCGCCAGCGGCACATGGCCGGGATTGACACACACCGTAGCGAACCCGTGCTGTCGGGCCTCCGCGCACAGGTCTCTGACCTGCGACCGGACCGTGTCCGGCTTCAGCAGGGTGTGGTCGATAATCCGGGCGATACTCTGGTTCACAATTTCCCTTTCAGTAGAATTCCGCGCCCATTCTAGGCCGGACGGTAAGGGTGTCAAGGCAGCGGCACGAGCTAAGCCTCGACCGACTTAACCGGGAACCACGACGCCCCGGCGTCGGTCGTGAACAGAATCGTCCCGTTGCGCCCGCAACAGGCAGCGAGCGTCCCGTCCGGCCGGAAGTCAAGCCCCAGGAGGTCCTCGTGGGTCCCGGAGTCAACCGGTAGCCAGTTCGTGCCGTCGGTCGTACGCATGATCAACCCCTGCGACCCGACGCAGACACCGATATCCAAGCCGAGCGGGAACTGGATACCGCGCAGGTCCGCGTGCGGTACCGGCACGTGCATCGGACACCACGTTTCCGCGCCATCATCGGTGCGCAGGACAATGCTTGCTTCACCCGCGACGAACCCGAACGTGTTGTCCTCCGGGAAGTAGATCGCCCGGAGTGCGGTCCGCAGCACCCCCTGCATCTCGCCCGCCCAGAACCACCGGTCGGTCGAGGGCACATCGCGCAGAATTGTCCCCTGCGCGCCGACCGCGAACCCGATTTCCTCGTCGACCGGGTAGTGCACCGCGTAAAGGTCCGCAGTCGTCGGTGACGCCTCGCGCCGCCAGGTATCACCCCGGTCGTCGGTGCGCAGAATCAACCCCCCGGTCCCGACGATGAAACCGGTCTGTTCGCCCGGGAACGAAACACCGTACAGGTCCCCGGTCACCCCGGCGTCGATCGGTTCCCACCGCTCGCCGCCGTCGGATGTACGCAACACCGTACCTGCGGTTCCAACCACAAACCCTACTTTCATGTCCTCAAGGAACGACACCCCGTGCAGATCCGCGCCGGTCTGGATCGCGGCCTGCCGCCAGTTATCGCCCGCATCCCGGGTGACCAGCAGCGTCCCGGCGCAGCCGACACAGAACCCGTGCGCGCCCTCGCCGGGCAGAATCAGTCCGTTCAGATCATTCATCGCTCTCCTCTCCGTGCACCCGGCTACCCGGCCGGGCTGTCCTCCCGCTTTTCGACCCGCAGCAGTATCAGCGGCGTCATCGCATCACCCTGGCCCGCCGGGTTGTCGCGCAACGCCTCCCTGACAAGTTCCCGGTCCAGCCCGTCCGACGCGCCGACGACCGCACACCCGAACACGTCGTTGACGTCAACGACCGCGGACTCGCACCCGGTCACTTCTTTCATGGCCCGGGCCACACCGTCCGGGTCCTTCGGTCCCTTGATGACGCACTCGTAGAACTCCTTGACGCCCGAAGTGTGGGCGGCGTCGATCATCGCCGCCTGCGGACCCGCGACCCGGTAGAAATCGCCGCGCCGTCGCCGCAGTTTACCCCAGGCCCCGGCAACCGATGCCTTGAGGATTCGCGGCACACCGACTTCGTCAATCGCGCACTGCATCGACCACGGGCTCCGCAGCCCGATGCCGTAGGGCACCTTGCGCACGAACCGCCAGAGCACGCTCGCCCAGAAACCGGGTCGTATGTCCGAAATGGGTATCGCCCGCCCCTGCATGACCGCAACCGGGCTTTCCGCAATCGTAACGATATCGCCCGGCGCCGACGCCGGCTGTGCGTAGGATCGCATCACTTCGGCAATTCGGTCCTGACAGGTCAGAAGCCCGGTTCGGACCGCAATCCGACACACGCGCAGCCCGCACGCTTCGATGTACTCAGGATGATGACTCACGCCTGAATCTAACCCCGGGTCCACGGAAATCAACCCTTGCCCGACCGGAACGACCCTCTATACTCGCCCGATGGGTAACTCACCCGTTCCCGACCCGGACTCAAAGCTCCAGGCCGAAGCCCGTTTCACCCGCCGGGTCGCAACGTTCTCGGTCGGCACACTGGTCTCCCGGGTACTCGGGCTGGTACGCGAGTCGGTCTTCGCCTACCTGTTCGGGGCCGGACTGACCACCGACGCATTCAACGTCGCCTTCCGCATCCCCAATTTCATGCGCGACCTGTTCGCCGAAAGCGCGCTGTCGGCCGCCTTCGTTCCCGCCTTCGTCCGGAGCCTGCGCGGCGGTAGTCGGGAACGAACCTGGCTCTTCGCCGCCAACATACTCAACGCGCTGGCGCTGGGCATCGGACTGCTCGTCACCCTCGGTATCGTGTTCGCCCCGCAGGTAGTGCGGGTCGTCGCACTCGGCTTCGCCGACGAGCCGGCCAAACTCCAACTCACCATCCTGCTGACCCGGGTGATGTTCCCGTTCCTGCTCTTCGTCGTCTTTGCCGCCTGGGCGATGGCCATCCTCAACGCCTGCGGCACGTTCTTCGTCCCGGCGATTGCCCCGGCCGCCTTCAACGTCGTCTCGATTGCCGTACCCCTGCTGACCTACGGTTGGTTCCGCGCGCGGGGCCTGGACCCGATTCTCGGCATGGCAATCGGGGTCACGCTCGGGGCGCTCGCCCAGTTCGTCATCCAGTTGCCGCGCCTGCGTGCCCACGGTTTCCGCTACCGTTTCACGCTCGATTTCCGTGACTCCGAGCTGCGCCGGGTATTCCTCCGCTGGGTCCCGGTTGTGTTCGGCTACGCTTCCTGGCAGGTATGCGCGCTCGTCAACACCTTCCTGCTGACCTTCCTGCAGCAGGGCTCGGTGACCTGGGTCAGCTACGCGTACCGAATCCAGCACCTGCCCGCGGGCCTGTTCGGTGCCGCCATCGGGTCCGTCGCGCTCGCCGAGTACTCACACCGGGCTGCGAACGGTTCTCCCGCCGCTATCCGTGACCGGTTCCGCCACGCAATGGGTCTCGTCGCCGCGCTCACGGTCCCGGCCGCGGTCCTGCTCTTCGTGCTCGCACCACCGGTCGTCCGGCTCATCTACCAGCACGGCCGTTTCACCGCGGCTGACGCCTCTTTCACCGCCCAGGCGCTGATGCTCTACTGCCTGGGTATCTGGGCCGCTGCCGCCACGCGCAATTGCGCGGCCGGCTTCTACTCGCTCGGCGACACCCGGACACCGGCACTGGTGGCGGCTGCCGCGGTCGCGACCAACGTCGGCATCAACCTCGTCCTGATGCGGACACTCGGACATCTCTCCTTCCCGCTTGCCACTTCCATCGCCCAGTTCCTTAACTTCGGCATCCTGTTCGCCATCCTGCGCCGGCGGGCCGGCGGGCTGCACGGCGCCCACATCCTCGGCGTGACACTTCGCACGCTGCTCGCCGCACTCGGAGCCGGGCTCGCCGCCTGGGGTGTCGCCCGAGGCTGGAACGAACTGCTCGGCACCGGGGCAATCTGGCTCCAGGCCGGCCAGGTATTCCTGGCCGGTGGCATCGGCATCGCATTCTACTACGTGATCGCGCGACTCCTGCATGTAAAAGAGGTACATTCCGCGCTCACCCTGCTCTTGTCGCGTAGAAACCGAAATCGAACCGGCCCCGGCTGAGTCTAAAGGAATAGAACCATGTCCATTCGAACCATGAAGACCATCCAGCGGTCGATTCCGCTGCTCATCGCCGGTTGGCCCGGCATGGGCAACGTCGGTCTCGGCGCGGTCTCCTACCTGCGTCGCCAGCTCAAAGCCGAACCCTGCGCCGCGCTCGACCTCACCAGCTTCATCTTCCCGGACTCGATTGAAGTCACGGACGGTATTGGCCGGACCGCCGCACCGCCCGCGCAGAGCATCTACCTGGTCGAGGAGCCACCCGCGCTGGTATTCGAAGGATCGCTGCAGGCGGGCGGGGAACCCGGCCTCCGCATCGCGAACGAACTGCTCGACTACGCGCAGGAACGTGGAGTTCGGACCGTCTACACCGGCGCGGCCTTCGCCGCGGCGATGAGCCATCGGGACGAGGTCAAGGTGCACGGCGTATCGACCAATGACCAGCTCAAGAAGGCGTTTGTAGACTACGGTGTCGAGCCGTTGGCCTCCGGACGGATTTCCGGACTCAACGGCCTCCTGCTTGGACTCGCGGGCAGCCGCGGCCTGTCCGGCGCCTGTTTCCTCGCTACTATGCCCCACTACGCGGTCCAGACCCCGAACCCCAAGGCATCACGCGCCCTGATCCGCGTATTTGAACAGATACTGAACGTGACCGTCGACCATACCGAGATCGACGCCGAAGTTGACCGGGTCGACCAGATGCTCGGCGAATTTGAATCCCGGGTAAACGCCGCAATCGAGAGCATGCGCGAGACCATGGACGCCGACTCGGACCGGGCGACCGATGACGAGGATACGGAACGTCCCGAGCCACACGAGATTATGCGCCGCGTCGAGCAATTGTTCGAGGAAGTCGAGCAGGACCGAAGCCGGGCCCCGCAGCTCAAGCAGGAACTGGATCGCTGGGGTCTTTTCCACGTCTACGAGGATCGTTTCCTCGACCTGTTCGACCGCAGGCACCGCCGGGACTGATTCGGCCCGGCCCTTCCCCTGCGGCAGACACCCCCCGCGCCCCCTTCCCCGGACAGAGAAAAGCGGAGGGGTGGCCGAAGCCACCCCTCCGCATCGGTCTTGCCCGAGGTCGGGTCAGTGCTGGATGACGAGCTTGGTCGTCACCGTGTTGGTCCCGGCATCGAGTCGGACGAGGTAGATGCCGGCGCTGAGGTTGCGCACGTCGAGCGCCAGCGTGCCGGTCCGGGTCGCGTGCGTGTGCTGCCGGATGCGGGCCCGGCCGGTCACGTCGTACACCGTGAGGGTGGCCGGTCCGGCGTTCGGTAGTGTGTACCGGACACCGGCGACATCACCCGTCAGCGGGTTGGGGGAAATCGTGAGTGACGATTTGCGAATGCCGGATGTCGGCCCGGCCATCACGCCGCTCCGCCCGGCCGGTCGATACGCGGTGTAGGGTATGACGTAGCGCCACATTTCGACCGTCTTGTTGCCTTTGAGGGCGAAGAATGCGCCGCCGCCGTAGTGGACGATGTCGGCCCCGTATTTGATCCGCTTTTTCCTGGCGGTGCTGCCGCGCGTCGGGACGGTGTCGATTTCGACCCAGGTGTCGCCGGCGATGTTGTACCGCCAGAACTGTTGGGTGTTGCCGCCCTTGAGCGCGTAGAGTTTGGCGTCGTAGTACGCGGCCGAGCCGCCGTCTTTGCTCTTCTTCTTTTTGATGCGTCCGCCGTGCAGGCCGTACAGCGGCATGCCGTGTAGCTGGGTGGATGACCAGGTGTCGGCGAGGAGGTCGTATTGCCACATCTCGTGTTCGTAGGTGGCCCGGTTGTAGTACCTGGCCTTGTGGGCGAAGAGTCGCCAGGCCGGGGTCGGGCCGCCCGGAGGCTCAGCCACGATCCAGCTTCCTTTGTTCCACTTGTATTTGATGCCGGTCGGGGCATCGGGCAGCGAGGTCCAGATACCGGTAACCGTGTTGTATTTGTAGAATTCGGTCTTGTAGCCTTTGAGCATGTAGACCCAGCCGGTGTCGTTCTTGGTGATGTAGAGGAGGTCGGTGCCGCCTTTGACGCGCTTGCCGGTCCAGCCTTCGGGTACGTCGGTGAGCTGGTACCAGGAGTCCTGGGCGATGTCGTAGCGCCACCATCCGAGGGTGTTGTTGCCTTTGGTCATGTAGACGTAGTTGTCGCCGTCGCAGACGCCTTTGGTGCCTTTCTTGGGCATCTTGCCTTCACGCCCGAGTTTGATCAGGGCGAGCGGGGTCCATTCGTTGAGCAGGGCGTCGTATTTGTAGAAGTCGCCGGTCTTGTAGCCTTTGCCGGCGTAGATGGTGCGGTCGTCGTTGATTGCGAGCCAGCCGCCGCGTTTGACCGGTTTGCCGGATGGCTGGAGCGGGACCTGCAGGACTTCGTGCCAGCCGCCGGGCCAGAGGCCGGGGTCGGTGATTTCGAAGGGCTCGGCAATCACGTTGTTGACCCAGTTCTGGTCGATGGCGAGGTAGGTGGAGCATCTGCCGGTGTAGTCGCCGCCGTTGGTGATCTGGAGGGCGGGGAAGGTGAGCGTGTCTTCGATCCCGGTGTCGAGCGTGACCGACTGGGATTGGGTGTAGATCGGTGTGCCGCCGTCATCGTAGATGGTGAAGGTCGTGGTCCAGGTCTCGGCAACCGTGCCGAAGTTTTTGACCGAGGCGGTGGGCGTGATTACGTCGGTGGTTTCGTGGGAGCCGACCGGCTGGAAGATGTTGACCACGCCGACGTCGTGCGTGAGGACCCCGGGTACCCAGAAGGTGTCGAGCGCGACGTTGTTGTCCGGGTTGATGTCACCGGCGAGGAGCGTCGTGACCTGGTCGAGCCAGATGCCGGGCGAGGCCTGGAGGGAGTCGGGGAAGGTGAGGTCGACCGTGGCGCCCGGGGCGAGTGAGTCGACCGTCATCGTCGTGAGGAAGAGGCCGATGCGGAATTCAACGTCGAAGGTCTCGGCCCTGGTGCCGTAGTTGTGGACCTCCGCCTGCGGTGTCATCCAGGTGTTTTCCGGCACCGTGTCGACCGGGTAGATGACCTGCACGACCCCGACGTCGCCGACCTGGACGTAGAAGTCCTGCTCGAGCGTGTCGTTTTCGGGCCGTTCGTCACCGGTCAGCAGGCACCACGCGCGCGCCGTGATGCTGTCGCGGTAGTTGGCGTTCCAGTCGGGCACGAATTGAATCGTGTCGGCTGTGCCGGGGATGAGGTCGATGATGTTGGCGACCGAGAGATAGCCGCCCGGGAGTTCGAAGTATGCCGGGAAGTTTTCGGTGTAGAGCCCGCCGTTGTGGATTACGATCGTGGGCGTGATTGCCGCACCGGAGTCGATTGTCCCGGCCGGCGCGAGGATCATGCTGAGCGATACGTCGTGCTGCGCCGATGAGACCATGAATCCCTGGTCGATGACGTCGTTGAATACGACCTGGTCACCGGCAAGGTAGGTGGAGCATTGGCCGACGTACGGGCCGAGGACCGTGAAGGGCCCGGCCGAGGGATACGCAATCGTCGTGTTGGCGCCGCCGGCAAGGGTGACCTGGATGGTCTGCTGGTAGATCTGCACGTCCGCAGTGGTGTCCCAGATCGTGAACCAGGTCCAGAAGGTCTCGCTCGCACCGCCGTAGTTGGCGACCCGGGCCATCGGCACCACCGCGGTCAGCGTGTCGTAGAAGCCGAGCGGGGCAAGGATTTCTTCAGCCGCGACGTCATGCCCGACAATCCCGGCGACGTCGATGGTGTCGACCATCACGTTGTCTTCGGGATGGATGTCGCCCGCAAGCTCCGCCGTCAAGGTATGGAGCCAGGAGCCGGGCATCGCCGTCCAGCTTACCGTCGCAGTCACGATCCGCGAGAAGTTGGGCGGGAGGTTGTTCACCAGCACGTCGTGGTCGTACGCCCCGATCCGGAAGTTGAGGTTGAAGGTCTCCGACTGCGTGCCGTAGTTGTACACCCGGCAGCGGGGGAAGTAGACCACCCCGGAATCCGCCACGCTCGGCGGCGCGAGGATCTGCGTGATGCCGACATTCTTCGTGCGCACCATGAAGCGCTGGCTGAGCGTGTCGTCCTGCGGCGAGCTGTCGCCCTGCCAGAATGTCCACGCCGTCACCGTCAGGCTGTCACGCCCGATCGGCGCCCACGTCGTGAACGCAAGCGTGTCGTACCCGCCGGCCGCCAGGTTGAGCACATAGGTCTCGTCGCTGTAGATGACCGCATCCATCGCGTCTTCGATCTCGATCGTGATGTGCACGCTGTCAGCCGGGTCTTCGCTCTTGTTGCGAATCACCACCCGCGGCGTCAGCACCACACCGGAATCGACCGCGCCCGCAGGTGCCAGGATTGCAGTCGGCGCTACACTCCACGGATTGACTGACGGCAACTGACCCCAGGTCATGCCGAGGGATATCTTCTGGAACGTGTTGGTCGAGTTGCTGCACATGCAGTACACAATCACGGTGTCGAGCGGGTTGATGTTCTCCGGCACGTACATCGCCCAGTCCGCCGGACCGTTCGCCGTTGCCACCTGCTGCAGCAGGTGCCCGGACGAGTCCCGCTTGCGCCAGTTGTCCGCGTTCCAGCCGCAGGTCAGGATGTAGAGCGAATCGTACGGCACCAGCGCGCAGCCGCGCTCGGACACCAGGTCGCCCTGGGCCACGCGCCCGAGATTGGTCTTGGTGTACGGGTCGAACTTGCACACGTAGTTGCCCGAGCCCGAGCCGCTGAATACCGGTGCGACGCAGAAGAAGCCGCGGTCAATCCACTTCTCCATGCCCGCAGTCCACAGGCAGCCAAGCGCGCCGCCGTTGCCGTTCGCGCCGACGTGCCAGGAGTCACCGGTCCAGGTCCCGGCCGGGGTCATCCTCAGCAGGAAGCAACCGGCGGAAATACTGCCGTCGATGATGTTGCTCATCCAGAAACAGCCCGAGTCGTCGTCCCAGGCCAGGCCCCATGGGATATCGGCGGCAGACCCTCCCAGGTTGGGAAAGGTCCAGTTTTCGTCGCGCATAGTCCCGGTCGGGTTGGCCGGGTCCAGGCTCCACATCTTCCCGCCCTGGTCCAACAGGTAGAACCGGCCCGAATCCCGGCGCCAGGTGATACCCGAGCCTTTGTAGGTGCCGGTCATCGTCAGGTTCCATTGCTGCATCACAGTGCCGAACGGCGGCTGGTCCACTTCGGGGTCCACCGGGACCTCGACAATCAGCGGCGCGTTCGGATCTGCCGGGATGCTGATGGCATCCGGGTCACTCACCAGGTCGTTCTGGCCCGCGAAGGCAAGAACGACCAACGGCAAGATGACCAGCAGAAGTTTCTTGGACATCTCTGCCTCCTTCTTGTGTTGCTAGAGCATTTACCGCAGCGTTGACGCGGCCGCAAAGGCCGCGTTGCCATCCCGCTCAACGGATGGCCGCCTATCTGTTATACACAGTGGTCCGTGGTGTAACCCGAACCCACGGGATGACCCATTCTAGGGAGACATACCCCGCTGTCAAGCGGCAGGTCAACTTCCACCATCCTGACCCCGTCACCACCTCCAACCCGCTCCATCGCCCTCGGCCCTCACGAAAAAGCGGAGGGGTGGCCGAAGCCACCCCTCCGCATCGGTCTTGCCCGAGGTCGG